>VGTM01000050.1 GCA_016874685.1 Methanobacteriota archaeon | reverse complement strand
CGAGAAATAGCCCCCCTAAAAAATTATTTATAGTACTTATTACTACATTATTCTGGAGAGGTTTCCTTCCATTAAAAACTCCTCCACCAGTTCAATAGAAGGATAAAAAACCACTTAATGGTAAAATCCAACTGTTTTACGGATGGTAAGGCATCTAGTGATGATTATAACATTTTTTGCTTAATGTAAACCTCGAAATTAGATGCTTTACCTTACTCTTTTTAAATACACGCTGTTGAGAGAACGTTATCTGGAGGAATAAATTGAAAATTGAAGAATTAGAGAAGAGAAAGGTTCCCAAAGGCCATGTAACTTTGGTGGGACTTGGAAGATTAGGAATAAGAACTGGGTTAAACCTAGCCCAGATTCACCGGGGAGGCCCCCAGACAATAACTGCCATCGATGGACAGAGAATTTCAGAGGCGGATATTATATTCAGAATGCTCGGTGGAAAAATAGGTGAATACAAGGTCGATCTTCTGGCGAAGCTTAGGGGAATAAAAGATGTCATACCAGTTAAGGAAGATATAAACGAAAAAAATCTGGATTTTATAGCTGGTGACGTGGTCAGTGTTCAGATTGCCGGTGGCCACACAGTCCCCACCACAGCCACAATTATAAAAAAGGCCTGGGAAGTGGGAGCCTCAACCATCAGTACCGCCGGTGTTTTCGGTAAAGGGGATGAAAAAATAGAAATAATGGATATTTCCCAGGCAGATTCCGACAATCCAGTTGTCAGCGAACTAAAGGCGGAGGGGATCGAAGCTAATCATAAGATAATAACTACTGGGAAATTCATAAGAAATGATGAGCCAGTAACTCCTTATGTTTTAGATGAAATCGCGAAGATTACCACTATGGAGATTATAAAGGCACTAAAGGGAGTTAAATGATGATAAAAATTGCCACCGCCGAATGTTTCACCCATGGTATCATAGCACGAGAAATCCACGCCTCTTCCCAGGGTTATCAGGGGGATTTCGGGCCTAAACTGTTAAAAAAACTCCCACAGGATGTGGTACTCCTCTGCGGGATGTTCATTCCCACCCTTTCGGCCCTGAAGTCGGTCTTGAATATTTATCCGCCCACACCGAACCAGCTGATTCGTGGTATAAAAGTTTATGATGAGAAAACCGACCAGGAAGTGGCGGTACTGATGGCTAAAGCTGTAAAGAACATTTCTGGCGCGAATATTGGAATAGGAACCACTGCTGGCATTGGTAGGGGAGGAATAGCCATATCAACAGAAAAATTCACAGTTAAAACTACCTCAGACGTTCAAGCTGATCTATGTTCCTCTAATTCAGAGCAGCTCCTTAAAAGGCAGAAATCGGGTGTGGAGAAAACATTGAATATTTTGGAGGAGATTTTAGGCCCTGACGGTGAGGAAACTTTCGCTTACAGGGATGATGTTGACGTTTTGAAGCACTGAATTGTAACACTGAATTGTTTAAATGTATCTTACTTGTTTTAGGCACACGAGCTGATATGGCTGTCGACTTCACTGTATAATGCTGATTTTCATTATATCCATTATATCATTCCCACCCTTCCTAAAACTGTAATCCACTTCAACGATCCTAACATCTGCTTCTTGGGTCAAGTCTTCATTTACTTGGCTGACGAAAGATTCTTTCTCCTTCTCTTCGAAGAAAGACTACTGGATAAATCCGAACTTTTCTTGAGGTCAGTGCAACATCTCCCGGATGGATTCCAGGTGAAACTGGTAGTTTAGACGATTATCGTAGAGTACGTCTAATGCCGTAACACGGTGTACCTGGTTCCCTAGCTGAGGTGTGATGAACTTGCTTCGGTAGCACAGTCCAATATACACTGGTTTTCCAGCCATTCCTTGCTTTAAATTAATCAATTTGCAATTTAATGTATGGACACATTTTTGCACACTTTCAAGGGTAAGAGCATAAATCTATTATGATATGTATATAATAATTATAGGCTAAATTATGAATTAATTAATTGTTTGGTTTTTAATTAAAAACTGAATCCACAAACAAAAGCCATATGATCCTTTTTATAGGGCACCAGATCTATTTTTTCAATTATCCTAAAACCACTTGTTTTTATTTTCGACTCTTCTTCCTTAAAAACCTTTTTTGGATTTTTGGTCACATCAATACTTCTAGATTTTATCATTATGATTCCAATTCCATCTTCTTTTAAAAATAAACGCATATTATCCATAAAAAGCTCTGACTGTTTTGGTTGGGCCACATCACAGTAGACAACATCCACCTTCTCCACGAGATGAATATAATTTCTGGGTTTGGTGGCATCTTCAAGCAAAGGAATCATGTTTTCTCGAATGCTACATAAATCAACCAGATTTCGCATCATTCGAGGTGAGAACTCCACGCAATATACCAGACCATCTATGGCTATGTCAGATATGTGTGAGGAAGTAGTACCAGACGATGCACCCAGATAAAATATTTTAGAGTCATTTTCTATAGGAAAAGTTTTTATGTCATTTAATATAGCTGCAGCAAGCTTTGATCTTCTTGGATCCCATATTCTGTATTCTTTATCGTTAGATTTGATTAGTTTCTCTCCATATACTCTGATTTGAGGTGCTATGTTTTCTGTGGCTATGCTACCGTTGATTATATAGACACCTCGAAATTTTTGAGTAATTTCCATTTTCTTTCCTCTTTGAATTGAATTTGATGCATGCAACTGTTATTCTACTCTTTTTTGAAATATTACATTGTTTGAATTTATTATATGATTCCATTCAGTAGTGATATTCCTTAATTTTTCTTTTGTGTTTCTCTTTTTTTCTCTTTTTTGTTTTTCTTTTGTCTTTTTGAGCTCTTTCACTCCTTTTTGGAAAAGGATTCAATTTTTTTATCTCTTCTATCTTCTTCTGGAAACTTTCTTTTATGCTATCATCAAATTCCCCGGAGAAAACATCTTTCCGCACAGCTAAAGATATTTTAGATGCCAGAGCTCTGGCTACCTTCCCTCTTATCCACCATTTAGCTCCTCTGACTTCTGGATGCTGATATATGAGTCCATGTTTAGGAGGTCTTTCTCCTGTTTTTTTGTGCCTGAAGAGTGCTTTTTCCGCCCCCATAATTTGAATTGTACTTGATGGAAGCTTTGAAAGTTTTCCAATACTGCCAATATGAGCTATAAGCTTTGCACCAAGTGAAGGGCCTACAAGTTCACTTAAATTCGGTGCAATGTAATTCATTTTATTATCAACGTAATCTGTGAGCGATTTTTTTGATTCTTGTAGAGATCTTATGGAATTTGCAAATTCACGAACTATTTTAATGTCTTCTTCTTGAATTTCAGCACCAATACTCTGTTTTTCAGAGATATCTAAGTCTAATAGATTATCTAATAAATTACTATTGATTATGGAGTCTCTGTCACCATATTCTGCGATCAAGCTAACATATTTTCTGTGACTTTTAATTTTATCAAGCTCTGGGAAGTGGATTGCATACCACTCCCTTAACCTTTCGATTAATTTACCAGTGGATTCATCTATTTCATCTATTGCATTTATAGCCTGAATCAGGAGCATATCTTCTGATTCTGCAGCATCTTTCAACTTATATTTCGTAATTTCTATGTATAGATCATGTGTAAGTTTTTTTAGTTCATCCTCTGACTCTATAAATTCTATTTTTTCGAGTATATCGGGCATATTTAACCTTAAAAACTCTCCAGCTTTACTTGGTATTTCAAATTTAAATTTAAAACTTTCTTTAAGATTTTTATATTTAGAAACATTTAAATTGGTTTCTATTGTCACAAATTCACATTTTTTAACAGTTCTTTTTAATATGGATTCTTCTTCAAGTGTTAAATTTCCTTCCCGAATTTGAAAGAATTTTTTGACTAGTTTCCTTTTTGGGAAAAGTTCATAATCTAAGAGAGTGAAATTCTCATCAAAGGCTATAAAACCAGCAAAGCAAGATGTAAGATAACAGTTCATAAAAGTTGATCTGTGTTTTTAGGATTTAAAGTTTTTATTACATTTCAATTGTGAAATTATTTGTTAAGTTCAAAGGTGGAGCCATGTTAGAAATCGAACTCTGCAAAGTCAAAATGCGAAACCCTAGTATGTTAGCCTCAGGAATAATGGGAACCACAGCATCTTCACTTAACTGGGCAATCAGAAGTGGTGCAGGAGCAGTAGTAACTAAATCTTTTGGATTAGAACCAAATGAGGGTTATCCAAATCCCACGACCATTGAAGTAACTGGAGGTATTTTAAATGCTATAGGACTTTCAAATCCAGGGGTTGATGAATTCTCCAAGGAACTGGAAAAGGTTGATAAGTCAGTACCTATAATTGCTTCCATTGTAGGTGCATCAGCAGAGGAATTTTCACAGATTGCCGGTCGAATCGAACCTTTAGTTGATTTAATTGAGCTTAATGTTTCCTGTCCCCATGCACAGGAAGGTTTGGGTGCATCTATAGGGCAGGATCCTTTGTTTACATCTGAAATAGTAAAATCAGTTAAAAAGACAGTTAATTGTCCGGTAATTGTAAAACTTACTCCCAATGTGACAGATATTGTTGAAATTGCTGTAAGTTCCCAGATGGCAGGGTGTGATGCGCTGACACTAATAAATTCTCTTGGACCTGGAATGCGTATAGACATAGACACAGCAAATCCAATACTTTACAACAAGTCTGGAGGACTATCTGGACCAGCAATAAAACCCATTGCCCTTAGATGTATTTATGATGTCTATGAAGCTGTGAAAGTGCCAATTATTGGTGTTGGTGGAATTACAGATTACCGTGATGCTGTTGAAGCCATTTTTGCTGGTGCAAAATGTGTACAAATTGGAACAGCCATTATGTATAAGGGAATGGATGTTTTTAAGGATATTTCCAGTGGACTTGAAAAATTCATGTTCAAAAAGGAGTATGAATCTATAGATGAAATGGTTGGCAAGGCTCATTCATAAATTCAGGCTGATATTATGCATATACCTAAAATTGTTGAAATTAAACGAATAATTGATGAAACAGAGATGGTGAAGACCTTTATTTTTGATTGGGAGGTTAAAGATGAAAAACCAGGGCATTTCATGATGGTCTGGAATTTTCATGATGAAAAACCCATGTCGCTTTCAATTATAAATCCAGTAAACAATGAAATAGGTATTTCCATTAAGAAAGTTGGTGAGTTCACTGAAGCGGTTCATCAGATGGAAGTTGGGGATGAGCTTGGATTGAGAGGCCCCCTGGGGTGTGGTTTCGAAATTGTGGGTTCAAAAATTCTTGCAGTTGGTGGAGGTATAGGAATGGCCCCTATAGCTGCTTTTGTAGAGGATGCGCGCAGTAAAGGTGCAGATGTGCATGTTATAAGTGCTGCAAAGACAAAAAACGAACTTTTATTCATTGAACGACTTGAGAGGATAGGTGCGAATGTTTATGCCTGTACAGATGATGGAAGTTATGGATTCCACGGATTTGCCGGAGAGCTTGCAGAAAAACTTTTGAAAGAATCAAATAACAATCAATACAATATGCTTGTAACATGCGGACCTGAGCTAATGATGAAGGGGATCTTTGATATAGTCAATAAATACAAGGTTCAGGCACAGTTTTCTCTTGAAAGATATATGAAATGTGCTATTGGTCTTTGTGGACAATGCTGTGTTGATGATACTGGATGGCGGGTATGTGTAGAAGGACCAGTATTCTCGAAGGATGATTTGAAATTGATATCTGAATTTGGAAAATATAAGCGAGACGCTTCAGGTATTAAACATTTAATGCCCTAGATTAAATTGTATAAAAAATAGGAATTCAGAATTGGATAAATACGTGAAAAAGAATACAGAATCAATACCTATTTGCATAATAAATTTGTATACTATAATTTAGACGTGATGAAATGATCTACAAGTTAAAAGGTACACTTACATCCAGTATTTTTATTGTTTTAATTTTACTTGTTTTATCCCTATTGGTAATCACTCCTATGCTTAATATGGTCATTCTTGGGGCTATTTTTGCTTATGGAGTACGACCAATTTCTCATAGAATGGAGCCTTTCTTGAAATTCAGATCAGTAGCAATAGTGTTGGCAATGGTAATTGTGATCTTACCCTTGATATTTGTTATCATTGTAAGTGTGAATGCCCTGACAGAAACTACCCCTGCATTATATGGGTTAGTGAAGAAT
This sequence comes from Methanobacteriota archaeon, assembly GCA_016874685.1. Taxonomy (GTDB): domain Archaea; phylum Methanobacteriota; class Methanobacteria; order Methanobacteriales; family Methanobacteriaceae; genus VGTM01. Next base: position 7,999 of record VGTM01000050.1, on the reverse strand, counting down.
CTGAATTTGACTAATTTAAATGCAACAACAGCTCAACAATATATTCCAATCCAACAATACGTTCCTGCTGCATATAATTCGGAATTCAATTCACTTTTTAACGCTATCAATATACAGATAACAGACATATTAAGGGGAGTTTTAAATTATCTTCTTGATTTCTTGCAATCTATTCCAGTATTAGCCCTTCAACTTTTGATATTCTTCGCTTCTACATTTTATTTTGCCAGAGATGGTGAAAAGCTCTGGAAATATGTGGAATACAGTATTCCAGATCATAGAAGCGATTTTTTCAAACGACTGTTCAAGGAAATAGAAAGAGTTCTAAAGAGTATCTTTTTTGGACATTTCCTAACAGCAATCATTATAGGTGTTATGGCAGGTGTTGGATTTTTTGTTTTAGGATATCCTTATGCAGCATTTCTTGGGATAATTGCAGGTTTTTTACAACTCATACCAGTTATAGGGCCATGGCCAACCTATACTGTACTGGTAATATATGATTTTTTTGTAACAGGAAATATTGCCAGAGGAATTATTGTCTTATTATTTGGTTTTTTCCTAAGTGGAAGTGACATCTACATAAGACCAAAATTATCAGGTAAATATGCTGACATTCATCCACTTATATTTCTTCTTGGATTCCTATGCGGACCGCTAATATTTGGGTTAGTAGGGTTTATAATCGGGCCTCTGATTTTAGGCGTTACCTACGCAGCAGTGGTTGCATATAGAAAGGCAAAAAATAGTAAAGCAAAAAATGGTAAAAAAGGTACTGAGGTAAAGACTGAGCTAAAAACAGATAAGTAAATGAGGGATAAACTTTTGAATAAAGATTTTTTTCACTTAAAACTTCACCTGTTTATCCTTTCCAATCAATTCATCAAGCTCTATGCCTTTTTTTAGAGCTAAATCTTTATCTAACTTATAATTTTCATTTTTTGTAGTTTCAAGGTCATCTAATTTGATAAATATCCACTTTTTTCTCCTAAATTTAACACCGATGTATGGTTTAGCTCCAAAAATATCTGAAAATTCACGCAGGCCAAGGATCTTTCCAGAATCTATATAAATTCTATCTTGAGAGCTTGATTTAACTTCGATGGCGAAATAAACACTTCCATTACCTGCAATGACATCCGGCAGAGGTTTTTTTGTTGCACCTCCAGACGCAGGGGCTCTCATGGCTGCGAAATTAGAATCCCAAAACATCTGAACTAAGTCCCGCTCTTCTTTGGTTCCCTTCCTGCTCATGCTATCAGATATTATATGTTATCTCTACACTTGAAGTTTAGTCTATAATATAATCACGTAAATTCAATAATAATAGGAAATAATTTTAAAAAATTTAATTTAAGGTAAAGAAAAGTAAATTTTAGTGTATTATATTAATCTTGGCTTTCTATTCCAACTGCATGGAATGTCCCATTTTTACAGGTACCTCTTATCCATTCAATTAAGGCACCTTTGACAACTATATGTTTATCTGGAAATTCGATGTCAATTTTCATACCAATATGACAATCCTCTGGATTATTGGTTATAAATCTTGAAAACGCTCCTGTATAACGGTATTTGTTTTTTAAAAGCCACTGTATAACATTGACACCTTCCATACGTCCTATTACTTTTCCGTCCTTAATAACATTGCATTTTAGTGAATTACAAGTTTTTTCCATTTTTATCATAGTGGGCCCCTGATAATTAATAGAACTGTAATCTGTACTATTTAATGTATTGTATAAGTATTTTTCTATATCTAATATTTTGATCTACCAATAATGTGCTTGTCATAGTCATAATATTTTAGAATGAGTGGAAATAGTTGTTATAATGGGGCCGGGGCCGAGATTTGAACCCGAGTCGCGGGATCCACAGTCCCGAAGGATAACCACCTACCCCACCCCGGCAAATGAATTTTTGATCTATGCGGGGGCAGGGATTTGAACCCTGGTAGGCCTACGCCAACAGGTCCTAAGCCTGTCCCCTTTGGCCAGCTCGGGCACCCCCGCTGATTCTTTTTTAAATTAAGTATTATCGAAAATTGGGAAGAATGCTCCGGCCGGGATTCGAACCCGAGTCATCGGCTCGAAAGGCCGACATGATTGGCCGGACTACACTACCGGAGCATATGATGGGCCCGATGGGATTCGAACCCATGGCCGCTCGGTTATGAGCCGAGCGCTCTACCTGGCTAAGCTACGGGCCCAAAGCGCCCCCGACAGGACTCGAACCTGTGACCACTCGGTTAACAGCCGAGCGCTCTACCTACTGAGCTACGGAGGCAATCGCCAAGCAAATCCAGCAAACCCCTATCTAGATTGCAAGATTTGAAAATATAGCACATCAAGGATGTATTTTTTAGGTTGAAATTTATTGTATATAAATATTGTGGATATGAAGATTAGCAATTTAACTTGTTTTTTGATGTTTATATAATTATAATATAACGCAAAGTTTCTTCAGATATTGCTTAATTTTATTAAAACAAAATATATGTCAGCTATGCCTGAAATAAGACCAATATATTGAAAATAATTATAGTGCAATACTAAATTTTTCATACCACTTAGTTTTATTTTTATATTATGGTTAAGCGAGGTAGGATTGAAATTAAGAAGACGATGTCATTGGAGGAACTTGATCAGAGGATTAAGAAGCTTGAGAAGGATATGAAAGTTTTGAACAGGCTTCATTTCATAAGGAACAGTATCTTGGAGATTCTGTGGAAGTTGCAGCATCGAAATCTGGAGTTACCAAAAGATTGGGTATATATGTAGGAGAGATGGAATGAAGATGGTTGTGAAGGATTAATACCTAAATATGGTGGTGGAAGGCCATCCAAACTCACCAGTGAACAAAAAGAGGATTTAAAGCGAATTCTAACTGAAAGGGATGATTGGACCAATAGTGAAATTAAAGATCTGATTCAAAACAAGTTCGGCGTAGAATACTCTTTAAAACGGTGCGGATCATTTTAAGAGGTTTGGAATGAGATACAACAAACCATACTCTTTTGACTATAGAAGACCCCCTAACGCATTGGAAGAGTTAAAAAAACCTAGAAAAATCCTTAGAAGAAGGTTCTTGCATAGTATGATTTTTAGACGAATTTTCACCTTAAAGCACTGCAAACAGCCAAAGTATTATGGGCACTGCGAAAACCAGCCGTTAAGAAAAACACCACACGCATACGCGCCAACACAGTCGGTTTCTACACACTAAAGAGAGAAAATGTGATAGATTTCAAAAAAACTCTAAAAAAGAGTCTGTATCGAAGTTTCTGGGACAAATACGAGAGGTTAATCCTAAAGGAGGGATCATAATAGTCTTAGATAATTTCAGTCTCATCACGCTAAAAAAAACCAAAAAAACCGCCAAAAAACTTAGTATAAACTTAACATTCCCCCCACCATACTCACCAGACCTTAATCCCGTAGGATTTATCTGGAAAAGCATAAAAAGAGGCATATCACCTCTATTAATAAAATCTAAGGAACACATCGGAAAATAATAAAAAAATCCTTCCTAAATCACGCAAATCATTATCATTTGCCAAAAAAATGGATAAAAACATTCCTAACAAAGTATAAAAAAATAAGTTCTACACTATAAATAACGATCAATTCATTATAAAAGTCTCGCTCATGCCCATTTTCTGTGCAAAGATTTAAATAGTAGAGAGACCATATTTTCAGATATGTCTGGTGATTTAGTATTGGAATTGTTTATTCTTAACGAAGAGAAAGCTTCAAATGTTTTTAGATATATAAGATGGGTGGGTGGTGTTTATTGTCCTGGATGCGAACTTTTTGATGTATATAAACGTGGTTTCAGTGATGAAAGGAAAATTACAAGGCGTTATTCATGTAATAACTGTGGTAAAAATTTCACAGACTTTACTGGAACAATTTTCGCTAATAAAAACCTTCCTTTGGGTGAAATGTCCTATATAATAGCAAATTAGGATAAAAAGAGCATAGAACGTTTATCAGAGGAATTAGGCCATAAAGGGGATAGTGTTTACCGCATAGCAAAGGAATTCCGTGAATGCCTGGTTGACAAATCCAAGGATCCTGTACTATCCGGAGAAATCGAGATAGATGAAATGTACCAATCAACAGGCGGTAAAGGCTTAAAAAAAAGCATCCAAGAACAAGAGGCCTTAAATTACGGGGAAAAGGCACATGGAAGAAAAACAAACCACCCATAGGCACCATGGTCGAAAGAGGAACACGGAACACGATTTTGATCTTGGAAAGAACCTTTCCAAGCAATTAATACAGCATAAGATAGAGATGCACTGTGAAGGCATTGTTGAAGCGTTCACAGACGATTAAACCATCTGTTCCAATACTAGAAGAACATCCCTCGTCAGAGAACATTATGTAATCAACCATCTAAAGAATATGCAGATGGTGAAAAACATGTTTACAATGCTGAAAACAGACATTCACTTCTTAGACTTATATTTAAACATGTTCAGAAGAGTTTCAAAAAAAATCTCAAGCCATATGGAAATTCTTCCAATTCATCCTTAACAATGGAATCAAATGGATAGAAGAAGCACAAAACCTAGCATGCACATGCACATAAATAAGGGGATTGATGTTAATACTTATGAGAGTGCATACAACAAGAAATCTGCTTAAAACGAAGTCCTTTGTGAGAGAAGTCCTTGGATTCTGTAAGAAGGAACCCATATTCATCTTGATAAAGCTCCTTGGTTGAAGAGTGCATTGGAGAGTTTAAGTTTGGAATATGAGCATGAAACCTTTGGTAAGCGTAGCTTAGTTGAATCTGTGTTTTCATCTTTGAAGCATAGGATAAAGATCTTTTTAGCTCAGTAACAGCAAAAAATCCCACAGAAGACTGTAAACTTTCTGTAAGTTATTTATATGGTATTATAATCATCTGAGGTGGTAAAGTGGACGGATCTTAGTCCAAACCCCCATAATTCTCCTTCCACATCACAACAAAGTAAAATTAATTAATACTAAAAGGTTAGTAGATGAGTTGAAAGAACACCTATATAAACTTTTTTGTTTATTTGAAATAGAAAATGATTTAAATAATAATGGTTGTTAGTTAAACCATATTACCATCAACCTGTGCGTAAAGATAAAATCGGATATTTGGAGGGAATAACTTGGAAAAAATTATGTACGTTGATATAGAGAAGTGCGTGGCTTGTTATACGTGTAAGATGCAGTGTGCATTACAATGGTCGGATAAGGACAATGTTTTTCAAGCATCGAGAGAGGTACCTCAATTGCAATCACGAATAAGAGTTAAAAAAGTTGGAAATTATTCAATACCAATGACTTGTCGTCATTGTGAAGTAAATCCTTGTATAGAGGCATGTCCAACAGAGGCAATTTACAAAAGAGATGATGGTGTAGTTGTGATAAATCCTGCTATATGTATTGGTTGTCAAAGTTGTATAAAAGCCTGTCCAATAGGTGCTATTTATTTTGATGTTAAAAAAAATGCAGCTGTAAAATGCGAATTAAAATGCTCCAATGCATTTGAAGAAAGAGATTTTTGTTGTGTTGAGTCCTGTCCCACTGGGGCACTGATATATGCTGATTTTGGTAAAGTAGCAAAAGAGAGGGTATAAAGAGAGGGTATAAAGAGAGGGTATAAAGAGAGGGTATAATATGAAGACGATAGATAAGGCAACGGAAAAGATGATCTCAATAGCCGAAGAAAACTTAATCGACACAGCTTTTGATAGACTTGATTTACAACTGCCTCAATGTGGTTTTGGGGAATTGGATTTGTGCTGCCGAGATTGTAACATGGGGACCTGCAGAATTGACCCTTTTATGGAACTTCCAGGTAAAGGTCCAAAAAGAGGAGTTTGTGGTCTAACCGATGACATGATGTCAGCAAGGAATTTCCTAAAACTTGTAACAAGGGGTACTTCTGCCCATGCAACAGCAGCGAAAAATGTTTCAACAGTTTTTAAAGGTGTTGCAGAAGGAAAAGTCCCATACCAAGTAGTGGATGATGAAAAACTCAAAGAAGTTTTGGAGAAATTAGAATGTGAGGATGTTTCTTGCCTATCTGAGAGAGCGTTAGCTGATTTTTCAAAAGATGAGGGAACCTTGAATTTCCTAAAAATGATACCAGAAGATCTAATAAACTTATGGCAAAAACTTGATATTCTACCTACTAACATAAACCAAGAGATCGTCGAAGGTGCATTTAGATTGAATTTTGGAGTAGGTGCTGATCCTTATGATCAGATACTGCATGCACTCAAACTTGGTATAGTAGATGGTGCAAGCCTTTTTATTTCTTCGGAGTTACAAGATATCCTTTTTGGAACACCTCAGCCTAAGGAAGGGGAATCAAACTTTGGAACCCTAAACAAGGATTATGTTAACATCGTAGCTATAGGTCATGCACCAGTTCTTTTTGAGAAGATATACGAAGCAACAAGAAATCCAGAAATAAGAAAATATGCAGAAGAAAAGGGTGCAAATGGAATTGAAGTTTATGGAATGATGTGCGCTGGAAATGAGCTTTTTGTACGCCATGGAACACCAATGCTCGGAAACTTCCTACAACAAGAATTCGCAGCATTGACTGGTGCTGTCGAGGCTGTGGTTGTAGATTCAGGATGTGTAATGCCTGCTTTGGTTGAGACAGCTTCTGATTTCCATACAAAAATAATAACAACCACAAAAGAGGCAAAAATACCTGGTGCAGAACACATCGAGTTTGATTATGAAAAAGCTGATGAAATCGCAGCGCAAATTGTGAATATAGCGATAGATAACCTTGAAAACAGAAAAGAGGCAAGAATAAACATACCTAAAGAGAAAACTTCATTTACTGGTGGATATTCAAAACTACCGGCAGATAAGATCGCATCTGCAATAGCTGATGGAGAAATAAAAGGAATCGTACTGCTTTGGGGATGCAACAACCCAAAAACTGTACATGATAGATCCCATGTTGAAATTACAAAAGGTCTTATCAAGAACGACTGTTTGGTTTTTGGAACTGGTTGCTGGTCATACGCAGCTGCAAAATCCGGTATTTTAACAGAAGCCACTGAACTTTCTGGAGATAATATAAGGAGATTTTGCGAAGATGCAGGAATACCACCTGTTGTGCACTTAGGATCATATGTGGACACATCAAGATTTTGCAGCCTAGTGCTTGAAGTTGCAAAAGCCCTGGAAAAACCAATAAAAGAAATTCCAGTTGTAACATGCGCACCAGAATGGTCAAGTGAAATGGAAGTGGCTACAAGCATGTTTTTTGTTGCGTTAGGAATTCCTAATGTTTTTGGTGTTACACACCCAGCAGGAGTTGCAAATGTAAGAGATATACTTGCAACGAAATTTGAAGATACAACTGGTGGAAAGATCCTGTTTGAGAAAGAACCCGAAAGAACTGTGGATGTTATTTTAGACAATTTAAAAGGAAGGGGTTAAATGACAATTGTTGAGATAATAGTAGCCATCCTTGTAGTTATTGGTGTAATATTTAATTTTTTAGGTGTATTAGGGATACTGAGATTTCCGGATGTTTACAATAGGCTTCATGCAAGCACAAAGTGCGTTACCCTTGGAGAAGGCGGTGTTTTATTGGGATTAACCATACTTGGGATCAAGATGTATTTGGCTGGAGCAAGTATTTCATTCGTTATAAAGCCCATCTTGATTATGCTATTTTTATTGGTGACAGGACCGGTAGCTTCTCATGCAATAGCAAGGGCAGCGTACAAAAGCGGAGTGCCTTTATGGCCTAAAAGTGTTGTGGATCAATACAAAGAATATCTGGAAAAGGAGGCAGCTAAATGATCTATGAGATTTTGGCATTTTTCATCTATCCTGGGTTGCTCTTCACAGCAGTGATAGGAATGTTTTTTGAATGGATTGCAAGAAAGACCACAGCAAAGTTCCAGCATAGAGTAGGACCTCCCCTTCTGCAACCTTTTTATGATTTTGTAAAGCTCATCTCAAAGGACATAATAATACCA
>VGTM01000049.1 GCA_016874685.1 Methanobacteriota archaeon | reverse complement strand
ATCTGTGGTTTTCAGTTCTTTAAACTGCCCTTTTATTTCTTTTGCGAATGTTTCGGTAATTTTTCCCTCTTTTCCAGGCACTACTAGTAAAACATGGATCTCTTCGGCTAAAAAATACTCACCTCTGCTCAGCTCAAAATGATCTTTTTTTAGTACCATTCCTCCCATGTCTTCTACCAGTTCAACCAATTCATCGAACCTGTATACACCACCGCTAAAGAGAAAAAGTTTATACATAAAAATCCTGATTTTAATTATTTTTTTACTTTATATAATAATTTTACTTTATATTATAATTTAAAATTGATAGGTAATCTAAACCTTTTTTAAAATTTCTTCTGGCTTTAAAACACTGATACCCGTATTCTCGCCAACAACTTCAACTTGAACCACCCAATCGGGATCTTTCTCTTCCTTCAATAGATTTAATTTTTCGATTAATTGCTCTGAAACCGAATTTATAAGTTCATCTTTGGATTTAATATATTTTCTACCTCTTAGATCACATCTAACTGAAAAGGAATCTCCACTATCGACCTTCTCACCAGCAAGTATTGTAGCTTTTTCTATGATCTTGTTCATCCTTGTTCTTACAACAAATTCTATGGGAACAACTTTGGATATTACAGTAGTTGGAGTATTTTTCAGGATATTTAGTGCTTCAGCTGGTTCCATCGTTAATTCAATTTGAATGACATTTGGAAATTCAGATTTCTTTATATTGAGAATAGGTTCATAAGATCCAAGTGCAAGTTCTATCTCTTCAATTCCCAGTAATTCTTCACCCACATTTTCATTCTTGTGGCCTTGAAGTGTAATTAAAAGATTAAAGGTTGTTGTTGGCTTGATAAGCTCACCCCCAGATATAACAAATCTTTATATGTAATCTCATATTATTAAAATTATGGATAATATTAAAATTATGGATAATATTAAGATGATGGATAATGGTGGTGCATTAAGTGTAGACTTTATTTTTACAACACTAATAATCTTGATAGTGATAGGGAGTATTCTAACGGTAGTGGCCGAGAGAATGGCTATTGTTGGAGAAACAGAAGAATTAGGGACAGCAAGAATGTTAGCTGAGAATGTTGCAGAAGCCATTAATAAGGCTTATTCAGGGGGAGATGGACACGTGATTAGTATCGCTCTACCTCCAAATATAAACGAAAAAATTTACCAAATTAGGGTTGATCCTTCAGGTGTTTTTATAGAAATAGACGGGAATATTGGAAAAGCCTATATTGTTCCAAAAAGAATATCAAATGCCTTAAATCCAACCAGCACTGAAGTTATCATGCTTGCAGGTAAAAATTATAATATTTACAATGTAAAAGATACAGATGGAAGCAATAGGATAGTTATAACTCAAATATAGGGATTTTATGGACGTTAAAGGCGTGATATCAATTGAGTATATTATACTTATTGGTTTTACTATGGGTATAATTATTATGGGTGCTTCATATATTGGAAAGAGTAATGAGCTTAATATAGCTATGTCTGCAGCAAGAAACGGAGCAATAGAAGGGGCAAATGTTAATAGTTTCGCTATTTACCCTGAAAGTGCTTTTGATGATTATATGGTCCGAAAACCAAGGCTTATTAGTCAATCCAGCATAAAGATTATAAAAATTGATTACTTAGATCAGGGTTTTAATCCAACATATAAAAAAAGAAAAATTCAGCTTAAAATCTATGCTTCAGCACCTTCAGTTAAAGGCACCGGTGATAGGAATTCTCTTGGTGATCGTATAAACTTTTATGTAAGAAAAAGCATCTGTGAAGCCTTTGGCACGCAAAATCAGACAAATAAACTCTTTAACCCAGCTTTTTCAGATAATTTATTATTTACTACTGCTGATGTGCAATGGGTATAATTTATGTTTTTGAATTTACAGACATTATAAAGTCTATTAAGTTCAATTATATTAATAAAAGTAAATAATTATTTGAATATAAAATAATATAAAATAAGAGATAGTTATGGTGAAATAAGTAGAAAAAATATATTTGAGGTGTGGAACTTTCTCATATTTCAAAGAATATGAATTCATGTCAATGTGATAATTATGGTTTACAAAATCGGAATTTCAGAAATTGATCTAGAAGCACCTCCAGGTACAAGCATATTACTTTCAGGAGATCTTTTCTCAGGAAAAGATGTTTTCTCCAGACAGTTTGTGGTGGAAGGACTTAATACCGGCGAAGCTTGTATCATAATTTCAACCAATGAGGCAGTGGAGAAGATTCTAGATGATTTAGGGAATGCTGAATTACAGAATCTGAGTATAATAGATTGCATATCCAGCAGATTTGGAGCTACTGTGGAGCTACCATTTTCAGACCAGATACGTTATGTTGAAAGCCCAGTTGATCTTAGCATGATGATGGTTGCTACCAATGAGTTTTTAGAGCTGTATTCACGGCATAAAAACATAAAAAATGTGAGGATAGTTTTAGATTCTCTTTCAACCCTACTTATGTATTCAGATCTTAGAACCATATTCCGGTTCTTACATGTTCTCACAACAAGGGTAAAGGCTGTAGGGGGGGTTTGTTTAATTGTAATGGAAGAGGGTGCTCATGATGAAATTGAGGAGAAAGCTCTTCAACAGTTAACACAGGCAATAATTAAAATGATAGAAGGAAAAATTCAAATTAAAGGTTTTAAGAATACTCAATTTGATTATGAGATCCAGGATGGCCAGATCGTTGTGGGAGGCTTGGATAATACAAAAAAGAGCCTTTAGTCAAAGATAGAGTATGACAGTAGAATTGAATGGAGAAATTATGTTCTATTATTTTTCGAGTTTTTGGTCTAAAATTTGGAGGATTAACACCTCAGAAATTTTAAAATTATGATAAGAAAGTATAAACAACAATAAATTTTATTATGAAGCGTATACAAACTATTAAGGATCATGGAACTAGAGAAATAATCCTAATATAAGATATCACTTTTATATGCTTGTTTCACTAAAATATAATTGGGGTGAAGACATGACTAAAACAAAAAAAGAAAAGCTTGACGATGTGCTCACTGCCCTTATGCAGGTTGGGCAGATCAAGGCAAGTGGTATAGTTTCAAAGGAAGGACTTTTAATAAATTCGAGAACGCCACCTGATGTTGATGCCAGAATTTTCTCTGCGCTCTGTTCAACAATAATGGGGGCAGCTGAAGCCGCTTCAGGACAGATGAATACTGGAAATGTAAGTGAAATATCAGTAAAGACACAACAGGGTACTATAGTTCTGATACCTGCAGGAGATAAGGCAATTCTGACTGCATTGACGGATCCTGAGGCACAGCTTGGTCTTATTCTCTATGAAATGGAATCTCGTGCAAATCAAGTAGAAGAGGTACTTGGAGAGATTTAATTGATTAAAAAAAGTTTTATCCCGAAATTAGACGATTTATTGGGCGGCGGTATTCCAGAAGGTGTTTCAGTAATTTTTTGCGCATATCCTGGGGTAAATAGCGAAGCATTTGGTTATCAGATGCTTAATGGAAGATTGGAAGAAGGGGACAATGGTTTTGTCTTCACCAATATTGCAGAACCAGATACAATAACATATGAATTCAATTCTTATGGATGGGATCTTGAAACAATGCTAGAGGAAGAACAGGTTTTTTTTGTAGATGGAAGTTCCCATTTTATTGGTGCACCTCCTAACGGCAGATATATAATTGAGGACTATTCACAAATAGAAGAAGCGGTGATTAAAGCGATTAGGGATGTTCCAAACGGTATAGGATTGATAAATAATCTTTCTACATTAATAGACTATCTAGGAAATGAAGATACTCTTAATATTATCAAAAAATGGAATGAAATCGCTAAGGAGAAGAAAACAACTTTAGTATATATATTCACAGAGTGGGATTATGATAAAAATTTTATTGATGAAATAAAAAACTCTGTAGACTGTGTAGTCCATCTGAAAACCATAGAAGAACGGGTTATTATTGGTCAGGGATTCATGGTTGCAGGGGCATCGTGGACAAAGCCCTCAGATATTATGGTGTTGTTTTTTGTGATGCAACCAGGTGGTGTGAAAGTATACATACCTAAGATCCTTGTTACTGGTCCGTATAATGCTGGAAAATCAAGTTTTGTAAAGGCAATTTCTACAAAATCTGTTTCGGTAGATAGACAAGCTCTTGGAACCATTCCAACAACAATCGCAATGGACATTGGTCATTTAGATTATAAAGGATTCTTTGCTGATATTTTTGGAACACCAGGTCAAGAGCGCTTTGATCTGATACTTAACGTTCTGTCCAAGGAGGCTGTCGGCGCGTTTGTTTTAGTGGATTCTACTGCTCCTGAAACTTTTGGAAGAGCTAAAGAAATGATAAGAAAATGTAGAGCAGAAGCCATTCCAAAAATAATTATAGCAAATAAACAGGACATTCCAGGCGCCCTGGCACCTGAAAAAATCAGAGAGATGATGAAATTAGGTAAAGACATTCCTATAGTTCCTGCTATAGCGACGGAGAAAAAGGGAACCACAGAGGCGCTAGATGTTCTTTTAACGTTGTTATATGGTGATTAGATGCTTCCGGTTATTGGATCAGGAATACCGGGATTTGATAAATTAGTATCTAATGAGAAAACTGGAATTGGTGGAATTCCAGAAAATACTTCCACTCTTATATATGGTCCTCCTAAAACAGGTAAATCTATATTTTGTTATCAATTCATGTATCATGGACTTTCTAATGAGGAACCATGCCTTTATATTATGACTGATTATGGAATAAAGCAGTTTCAACAAAAAATAGCTGATTATGGATGGGATCTAGGAAGTTCCATAGAAAATCAGATGTTTTATATAATAGATGCATTATCTAGTGTTTCAGGGACAGAAGTTGTTGAAACTGCCACATGTGTATCTTCTTCTGTACACAATCCCACCGATATTATGGTTAAATTAGGTGTGGGAACTCGTTTCATGTCTGGGATGTCTCCTAGATTCAGGTCTGTAATTGATTCATTAACCACGCTCCTAGCTTTTAACGAAGACATGCTAGTTGTACGTGTTTTAACAGCATTTATCATGCGTATAAAAGAAGCCGGTGGAACAGCTGTAATTACATATACTGAAGGTTCAGCAGATACAAAAATCGAAACAATGCTTAAAGCGAGTGTTGATAATATTATAAGGCTCGACGGGGAGCAATTAGTCGTTGAAGCAATGGTGGGGTGTGGAAAAAGGAATGCACCTTACATTATAACTGATAAAGGAATAATAATAAAGGAATAGGGAGTATAATGGTAAGTAAAAACATGATTGAGTATGATTCAACTTCTCCCGTCAAATCAGATATGAATAACTGTGTCGAGTCTGGGATTCCAGGATTTGATAAATTTATTTCTGATGATGAAAATGGGATTGGAGGTATTCCAGAAAATACTTCCACTCTTATATATGGTCCCCCTAAAACAGGTAAATCTGTATTTTGTTATCAATTCATGTATCACGGACTTTCAAAGAATGAACCTTGCCTCTATCTAACTACTGATTACGGAATAAAACAGCTTCAACAGAGGATGATGGATTTTGAATGGTATTTACAAGGTTATATGCAGGATCAAATGGTATATATAATAGATGCACTGTCAAGTCTTTCAGGAACTAAAATGACCGATACAAGCATTTATAAGCCATCTTCTGTGCAAAACCCTACGGATATAATGGTTAAATTAGGGGTGGGAACAATATTTGTTTATCGGAAATCTCCAAAATTCAGATCCATATTTGATTCCCTAAAGATTCTTTTAGCTTTTAACCCAGACATGCTTGTTGTTCGAATCTTAAAAGCATATATCAAACGTATAAAAGAGGCCGGTGGGACAGCTATTATTGCACATACAGAAGGCACGGCAGATATAGAAATAGAGGAGGTAATTAAAAAAACTGCGGATAATGTCTTAAGATTAGATGGAGAACTTATAAAAATTGAAAGAATGCCTGGAATAAGGAAAAATGAAGCCCAATATCAGATAACTGATGGGGGCTTGATTGTTTTATAACGGTGGGTTTATGGAAAGTGAAAGGATAAGTCTTGAGGAACTGTACTATCTTCTTATGAGTAGTTGGATTTACAGTATCGAAAAAACAAGGAAAGAACTACTTGGACCAAACATTGCATATACTAAGAGAATAGGGTGGAATGCAACAGAATATATCACTGAACAGCTTAAAGCTAAATGTGATATAAAGGCAGAGGGTGAAACCCCATTAGATTCTTTAAAGTCCATCATAAAGTGTTTAGAAGATGTGGATTTTATAAAAAAGGGAACAGTGAATATAAAACAAGAAAATGATGTTATTTTAATTGAAATAACAGGTTGCGGGGCAGAAGCATGTAAGAAACTTGTAAGTAAGGGTATTATGCCTCAGGTATGTTTAAGATCTATCATTTTTAGCACTCTCCTGGAAAAAACTAGAGAAAAAGAATATGCATATCAACTTGAAGCGGATCCAGAAGGTCAACCCCCCGGACGGTGCATCACCTCTTTGAGTGAAACGATTGAATGAGGAAAGAGATGCTAAAAATTCTTCAAGTTATCGGAATATTTGACAAACTGAAAAAGAAAGAAGAATCAATTAGGTATTATAAACGAATACTAAAGGAACATAAGGAAGCTGAAGCAGATGCTCTGATAAACCTAGGGGTTTTATCACTTGAAGAAGAGAATTTCGACGAAGCATTGAAATATCTTAAGCAGGCTCTTAGAGTATACGGGGAATTGGAAGATGAAGAAGGAGAGGCATTTGTTTCAGATTATATTGGAGATGTTTTTCTTAATATGAGGAGAATGGATGAAGCTTTAGATTATTATAAAGATGCATATAGAATATATTCTTCAATAAGATCTTCGGCAAAAAATGAAATGTTTGAGAAGATAAAAGAAGCTGAAAAAATCATGGAAGCTTTTGAAGTTGCGGAAAAAAAGAGGAAAGAGGAATTTCCACCTCAGGTCCCTGTTGAAGAAGATTATGTTCCAGATTATGAAAAACTTTCAGAAAAGTTGCAGGATGTCCTAAAAATACTTGAATCAGCAAGTGCTTACGAAGGGTATTTTAAAGAGGAAAATCCAATTGAGTATTTTAGGGAAGCTTTTGTTATATCTCGGGAAATAGGGGATAAAAAGGGAGAAGCCACTCTGCTTTTAATGATGGGTACTGTTTCATTGAAAAATGAAAACCTCAGTAAAGCATTTAAGAATTTTAAGGATGCGTATGATATATTTCAAAGCTCACAAGATAAAAAGGGAGAGGCAGTTTCGCTACTTTTTGTAGGAACATTGTTTTTTATACAGGGGGATATGGGCAAAGTATCTGCTACCTTTAGAAAATCTGTGGAAACTTTCCAACAATTAAAAGATAAGTACTCAGAATCTGTTGCAATTGACCTTTTGAATGCTCTCTATAGTGGATAATAATATTTTAGCTCCATCCATTTTTTCTTTCTGTGAGGGTTTGTATGGCTTTTTTGGGGGTGTAGTTGAGTTTTATGTTGATGGTGGCTAAAAGTGTATTTATTGTTGTGTATTTTGTGAGTGAAGTTGTTGTGTAATGGTGTAATCCATATTTAATGCTTTTTTTTGTTTAAGTTTATGCACTATTTTTTTTCATATAATTTTTTTCACATTTTTTTTGGTTTTGGATCTTTTTGAACTTTTTAATGGGTTGTTTAATTGTCTTAATGTTTTTTCTATTTTGAAATATTGTTTTTGGGAAAATTTGTTGGGACAATTTTTGTTAGCTTAAAATTTCGTTTACATGGTTGTCGTAACTGTAATGTATTTTATTATGGATTATAGTGTCTTCATTGCGGGGTTGGACGTTTCAGTTTGAGTTTTTTTAGTATCTGGTGAAGATGGGTGGTTCATTTGGAAATCCTTGTTGCATCAAGAAGGTTAGTGGTTTCATTGTATGGTATTTTAAGGTCACAGTGAGCCGGAATCCAATATGGTGACCTTTGGATGATTTGGATGTCCGGGTGTGGGGCTTATTTTTTGAGGGATTTTTTTTGATTTTCTTGTGGTTCGATTTCAAATCCACAGGTGAGTTAGTATGAATCCACCAGAGTAGTAGTCTTCTCACGTTTTTTGTTCTTCATTTTCTTTCAAAATACTATTAACAATCTTAAAAAGATTTTTCTTCCGGAAAATGTGATTTAAGTGATTAAGATCATCAGCATCAGGCACATTCTCTATGTCTGAAAATTTGTGGAAGCTTTTTTCTCTTTAAGCTCTTTGGGGATGTATGAAGCATTTAGACAGTGAACATTGCTTGTAATCAGAACTTTGAAATATTATTTTTGCCTTTTTAGCGGTTTTTATGTTATGTTTCCCGATTTTTTGCTGTATTCTTGGGGGATTGGTGAACTGAGTTCAGCAAGCTTGGAATGAACAGTTGTGTGAACAAAAAAATTTAGGTATTTCGTTCATCAATTTCCATTTGGAGTCTTTTTGGTCATGGATCAACGGGGATTTCATTTAAACGAGAAGAGGAAGTGTATATTTCTTCTGTATTAAACTTATAGGTTTGAATATAATTTGAGTTCTATATAAATTAAAATTAAAACGCACTTTTACAAGCCAAGAAGTGTCAATATATCAAATACTGAAAACAAACTTACACAAAACCCTACCAACCCCAAATTTCTGAGGGGGTTAAAATATTTTATATTGATACTGAGATAAAACAGTATTAGGTCCGTAATGTGGTATTTACCAACCTTTTTTATGTTTTAATCCCCTATTTCTTATTACATCGAATGTCTAATTTGTCATTTATTGTATTTTAATTATTATCCGACTAAATCCTAAAATCAAAATGCCCAATAAAAGATCCATATAAACACGAATAACAATGCCAAGATGAATACCAGCGGTGCGAATATTCTGCTTACAGCTATTATTGAGCTTATGGTAGTTACGAGTTCAGTTGCATGGGTTGGGCCAAGGGTTTTGAGACCTTTTATTTTACACACATCACCAGCAACTGAAACCTGTTCCATATCATCTGAAGCTTCCATAATACATTTTAAAATAGAATCTAAAATTTCATCCTGCTTTTTATAGCCAACAGGATTATGACCTCCGGCTAGGGTATTTACAGAATGTGTATCAGTGGTCATGACTTCAGCGTGATCTATCCCTAAATCAGTAACTTTTTTTATTATCCTCTCTCTAAATCCTCCAACCATGTTGTTTGCATCTATTAATACGTAAGCAGTTTTTTGGACATCAAATTTCGGTGAACTCACCTCTACAATCATAACTTTTACACCGCTTTGTCCAACACCCTCTTCTCGGCCCATATCATCCAGCGGATCGCTAGCGCATCCAATCTTGATATTATCCTCTTCTTTGATTTCTTCTAGCTTTTCGATAGCACCCATAAGCTCGAATACTTCTTTGTTACCTGGTAGAATCCGTCCGGCTTCACCTTTAAAACAGTTGTGACAATCAACTAAAATCACATTTTTTATACCAAAAGAAGCTCTCGCTAAGTTGGTAGCTGCAAGACCGACTCCGAAATCTATGTCATCAAAACCATGAGGTGAAAAGGTGGCTAATATGATTAAATTATTGTTGAAATATTGGGCTCCAATTTTTGCTTTTTTGTTCTCGACCCTTACAAATTTGCTAGCATTTTCAGAGTAATCCATTCTATCTAGAGCTTCTTTGACAATTTTATCTATTTTATAGATTTCTTTTGAAGAAACTGGATTAAAATCATGGGTTGAAGGGCCGTGTGATACCATTGTAAATACATTGAATCGTTCTGAGAGAATCGTGGGCATGTTTCCACCACCTATGTTCCCTATTGGGCCTGGGTGTACACAGGGGGTTATAAAAAGGGCTTTGATACCTTTCTTATCCCTAAAACTTAAAATACCAACTAATGTGTCTATGGTTTCTCCCATATCCTCAAAAAGTCCTTCCATAGCAGAAGAACCTTCAGTCATATGAGCTATAAAGAGGCTTAAAAGCTCTAAACCACCCACTCCTAAATTTCTTCGCATAGGGGCTTCTACAACCACTACAAATGAGTAGATGGCTATCATGAGTATTAAAGATGCTATTATAATTTTTATAAGAAGAGCTATTATATTAAAATAACCTATATTGGTGGTAATGCTGGTTAAAAAGACTATGACTATTACCATGCTAATTATCAAAGCAGGCTGGACGCCTGCAATGGTTATAGATTTTATGAGGCTTATGTTAGAGGTACCCCATATTGTCACAGTTCTGAAGGCGAATACAACGGCACATCCAAAAATTAAAGCATCCACAGTATAATTATAGTTATAAACGGAAAAAACCGACACAATACTGCCAATTATGTATACAAGCGCCACGATAATCATAGAAGCGAAAGCCAAAAACATTGACTGTTTCATTTTCATTCTTCTACCATCTAGAGCGTTCACCATAGGTTGGGTTAATCCACCGCTCATTATGGATGTCAATCCAAAAATCAGAAATCCTGTTGAGCCACCATATACGATGCTATATAGTATTGAGTCCTTCGCATTTGGTTCCATTAAAGATACGATACATCCAACAATAAAACTCACAAAAATCATGCTGAAAAGTGAAAATTTAGTTTCAGGGAGCTTTACAATATATTTTGTAAGACTCATCACGTTTTTCACGCTAGACATATCATTAACCACCAGTTCTCATATCTATAACTAGTATACCTATTAAATATGTAATAAACAATTTCTTTATATCCATTGCATTTGATGTAGTAAGACACATTTTATTTAGTGACAATAATCTATTACGAAGTTATGGTCATAGAATATATGGCCAAATGTATATTAATGTATAAATTCATTTGATCAACTTTAAATGGTGTTAATATGATTAAACTTAAGACTCCAGTTACAAATGACGATTTAAGGAAGTTGAATGTTGGAGATGTAGTATACATATCAGGTATCATCTACACTGCAAGAGACAGGGCACATCGAAGAATTCTGGAAGAAGGATCACCAGTGGATCTTAAAGGAGCAGTGATATTCCATGCAGGTCCTATAATAAAGGTGGATAAAGTTCCGGAAAAATCAGGTGAGGAGGCTGAAATTGTTGCAATTGGACCCACTACCAGCATGAGAATGAATCCATATGAACCAGAGATTATAAAAAGGGGAGTTGTTGCAATTATTGGAAAGGGAGGTATGGATGAGAAAACTTCAAAGGCCCTGGCTGATAATGGTGCAGTTTATCTTGCTGCAGTAGGAGGATGTGCAGCTTTGTATGTAAAATCTATTTTAAAGGTAAAAAATGTTCATTGGATAGATCTTGGGGTTCCAGAGGCGATCTGGGAGCTCGAAGTTAGGGATTTTGGGCCGTTAATTGTTGCTATTGATTCTTATGGTGATAGTCTCTATGAAAAAGTTGAAAAAAGAATATCTGAAAAATTCTTATCTAAAAGAATATCCACTTGAAGGATTTTTAGATACACATATTCACACAGCCCCTGATTTTAGACATAGGATATTAAATGATGTTGAAGCCGCATTGGATGCAAAAAGTCAGAAAATGAGAGCAATAGTTTTAAAGTCTCATATTGAATCCACTGTGGGTAGAGCAAAAATTGCTGAGTATGTATCTGGTATTAAGGTTTTTGGGGGGGCATGTTTAAATACAAATGTCGGTGGATTGAATCCAGAAGCTGTTAAAACCACTGCAGAGCTTGGTGGCAAAATCGTTTGGTTTCCTACCATTTCATCTTCAAAAATCAAGATAACTTCTGAAAACCTCGAAGAAATCCTACATTTAGCAATTCAAAATGATCTAATTTTGGCAACAGGGCATATGAGCATAGATGATATATTTCTCCTTCTTGATATGGCAAATAGCCTTGGAGTTTGGAAAATAATTATTAATCATCCATTAACCAAGGTTGTAAATGCCACAATTGATCAACAGAAAGAGATGTCTAGATATGGCTATCTGGAACATTGCTTCGTTGCCTGCATGAAGCAACACGACAATCTAAACCCAAAAATAATTGCAGATGCTATAAATGTGGTAAGGCCTGAAAGATGCATAATGGCCACAGATTTCGGTCAAGCACATAATTCCCGGCCTGTGGATGGGATGAAGATGTTTGTCGATTCTATGATGGGGTTTGGGATCTCATGGGAGCAGATATCCATGATGTGCATAGAAAATCCTTATAAGCTCCTATTTTAATTTCATGAATTATTATTAAAAGATTAAAGATTTATATATAAATAAATTTAAAAAAAATAGATATTAAATAATTCAAAATATTAAATACATTTAGTCATTTATATTGATATGTGTAACAAAATAAAACTGAAGATCATTAATAAAATGAAAAAAGACGATAGATTAAATAATTGGTCAAAAGTTGATATATAACAAAATTATGGGTTATTGGGCTATTTTATGAGACAGTAGTAACTAAACTTACAATTCTTTTTCAAAAAAAGTTTTTTTATAAATTTTTATATCAATTAGATTGCTAAAAAACAAGTAATATGAAATAATAAGACAAAATTTGTCACAAAGATTTGTAATAGGAAATTCAAACCAAAAATTTAAGGTAATTATTTATATTTGCAATTACAAACCAATACTCACTTTTAATTGCATAAATTGAAAAATAATTGAACTTCACATATAGATATTTACAATAAATTTGTTAATAAAAAGCGTGGAGGAAAAGAAATGCGCAGTTTTGAAAAATTAACTTCCCTAAAAGATTATATTCCATTAAAAAGGAGGGAATCGGGAAAAAACATAGGTCTTCTGGTAGATGGACCTAATATGTTAAGGAAAGAGTTCAGCCTAAATCTGGATCTGGTGCGAGAGATCATTGCTGAATATGGGGATATGAGAGTGGGTAAAGTTTTATTAAATCAATATGCATCAGATAAACTTATAGAGGCTATAGTAAATCAAGGATTTACACCTATTGTTGTTGCTGGTGATACCGATGTCTACATGGCAGTTGAGGCCATGGAATTAATTTATAATCCTAATATTGATGTTATTGCTCTCATGACCCGTGATGCTGATTTTTTACCCATCATAAACAAGGCAAAGGAAAATGGAAAAGAGACAATTGTAATTGGAGCCGAACCTGGATTTAGTGCGGCTCTACAGAATTCCGCAGATCATGCAATTGTCTTGAAAACTGAGAATAGTAGAAAACATAAGGCTATGGGAGGAGAGAATGCTTACTGATTCTCCCGTTGCCAAATAATCCACAGGGTGTTTTAAAAATTTCAATTTAATAAGAAGGGATAATTAATTTTAGTAAACTCATCTACACAAAATAAAGAAAATAAAATGATTAAAAATGGTCTAAAACCCATATATCATTGAAAAGCTTTGCTACAAAAGCTTTGTTACATTTTTAGATGCTTTTTTAGTTTGAATAGTGAGGTAAGATAATTAATAGTTTAAAAAAAATATTATGTTTTATTAATCTAGAACAGTTTTGAAGGTTCTAATATGATTGAGATAGATGGGTCGTATGGAGAAGGTGGAGGATCAATTGTCCGTGTTTCCACCGCTCTTTCATCTTTGTCGTTAAAACCAGTTCATATAAAGAATATTCGCGCCAACAGACCAAAGACAGGTCTAGCACCTCAACACCTAAATGCTATAAAAGCACTTGCTAAATTGACAGATGCGAATTTAAAAGGTTTGGAAATTGGTTCAAATGAATTATTTTTTTATCCCAACGATTTAAAAAGCGGAAAATTTAAAGTAGATATAAAAACTGCTGGAAGCATTACTTTAGTTCTACAGGCATTTATGATACCTGCAGGATTCTCACCTTCTAAAGTTGAAATCACTCTAAAAGGAGGTACAGATGTTAGATGGTCTCCATCTGCAGATTATTTGGAAAATGTGACTTTACCTATCTTGAAAAAGGTAGGATATGATATGATCATTGATATAATTCGAAGAGGACATTACCCTCGTGGAGGTGGGATCGTAAAAGCTATTATAAATCCCCTAAAAAAACTAAAATCCATAAATTTTGTTGATTTTGAAATTGATAAGATAAGAGGTATATCTCATTGTGTAAATCTACCAGAACATGTTGCTATTAGACAGGCAAAAAGTGCAAAAAAAATACTTGAAAATGAAGGATACGACGTTAATATTGAAATTGAATATTCAAAAGAAGCTTTGGGACCAGGATCTGGAATAGTGCTATGGACAGAAGGAAAATCAAGATTAGGTGGAACTGCTATCGGAGAACCTGGAAAAACGGCTGAATTAGTTGGATATGATGCGGCAATGGAACTTTTGTATCATATATCCAAATATTCGGCCGTGGATAAGTATATGGGTGATCAAATAATCCCATATATGGCGATTGCAGGTAATTCGGCCATAAAAACAGCTGAACTCACATCTCATACCCTTACAAGTATCTACGTGGTTGAAAAGTTTATG
>VGTM01000048.1 GCA_016874685.1 Methanobacteriota archaeon | reverse complement strand
GATATAATTAGTCAAATAAAAATTTTGAGTCAGATTTTTTAAAAAAAATGAATGTTTATGCAGGTTTATGTGGCATAACACGTGGAATAAATGTTTGACAAAAGTTTGGATGTTCTCTCTTAAGCTCTTCAAGTTTTTCAATAATCTCATCTTCTATTTCAGAATTTTTCTTGGCAGATACTGAAAAGAAATCATCTTTGATTTGAGCTTGAAGAATTTCATTTCCAATATTTAACTCAAAATCAACTGGTTTGCCAGCATCCATATCGTCTAGTATATCGTCTAAAATTTCCTGTGACAATTTGAGTAATTTGCCTGGCTCTGGAGTATATGTGGAGTCCTTTGTAATAATTTTTTTTATAAAAAATGGTGCACATCCCTCAGTTCTTGCAGCTTTTCTATTTGTCCAGAATAAACTCAAAATCCCAGATAGGTTTTTCATGTATCTCTGTTTCACATATGTGATCCATCTCATGGGATATTCCATACGCAGTTGAGCCTTTAAAAGTTAATGGTCCTTTGATTTTTTTTAAAATTATTTTTTTCATCATAGGATCCAATACAGCCCTTATTATGAACTCTGCATCAATAACAACCTTAAATGGCCTTTTTACAAGCTCTCTTTCCTTTTTATTCCCACATTTTTCCAGTCTGTAGACTTCACCCTCCTGATCTAAGATAGATGGATTTAAAAATAAAAATACATTCTCCAAAGTATATCCAAGATTTTCATTATCATCATAACGCGTAATTTTTTCTTTAATGGCCATTACATTAATAGAATTGGTTTTAATGCCCCAATCCCCACCAAATTTAATTGAAAGTACAAGAGGTAAAAAAGATTCTGGAGAGATCTGGAGTTTTTTTATTATCTCTTTTTCTTTCATATTAAAAGATAACCATTTTTTGATTTTTTTATATTCCAATAAATCACCTAAACAAACTTAAAATTAAATAATGAAGATATTTAAGGTAAAAAAAATCTAAGATTTACTAAAAGATGTAATTGCATCTTCAACCGTCTTTATTATAGCATCAGAGAGGCTACCTTGAGGTCCATCTACCACTTTTGGTATGTTGTCACAGTATACAACACCTAATCCTGCTTTCAGGGCATCTTTTGTGGCCACATCAACTGCTGCAGCCTTTAATTCTGAAAGCATTATATCTGCTTCATCTATATATTTTTCTATATCTTTTTGCAGTAAGGGTCTGTTTGAAAGGTGCGGAGTCGTGCCAACTACACTGCATCCATAATTTTTTTCTAAATGTTGTACCAAAACGCTTTTTATAGAATCTGGAGCAGTGGTGGCAAAAAGCACCTTTTTACTTTCAATAGTTTCCAGTGGTTTTGGTCTGAAAACCGTGGATATAACCTCTGTTTTAGAATTTATACTCCTAATAAACCCTTCAATTCTTTTAACCTTTTCAGGGCTAGTCATTGGCTCTTCACACATAGTTATAATAGCTAAATCTGCCATTCTTATCCTGAACGGTCCAAAAAATCTTTCAATATTAAATATAGGCTGATTTGCACCTATAATCACTATATTTTTATCCGTTTTTACCGGAGGTATAGCCGCTCCACTCCCCTCAATTATCACAAAATCTGCTTCAACTTCATTTGCGATCTGAGCTCCTTTCTTCATATTAGTTATATACACATCTCCAACCATTCCCCCCCCACATCTTCTACATCCAATGGTTAAAATTCTGCTCATTAACGCATCTTCCCAGTGATCTGATGCTGCATGCACCCCTTTATCTGATTGTTCCATAAGATATTCTGGTGTTATTTTGATCTGGTCACCGCGGACTATTTCGGGTTCCTCTGGACCACCCCTTCCCATTGCAACAACACAGGGGTTGTATTTGTTTTTATGAATCAGTCTTGCTGCATATGCTGAAACTGCAGTTTTTCCAATCCTTTTTCCTGTGCCCAAAATTTTTACAGAGGGTTTCTCTAAGATTTCACGCTCGGAGATGGGATAAAATTTAAAATCAGGACCTTCATATGAAATTCCATTCTCCAATGCAATGGTTGCTATTTTAAACCTCTTTGAATAATCCACAATAGGTTCATCACTTAAATCCATAACAGTATCTGCTTCATGTTTTAATAAAACTTCTTCAATAAGTTTATAGGGTATTTTGTGAGGATCATCTCCAAAATGAACAGGTCTTCCGAGTTTTTCCTTCACTGCTTCCTCAGAAGTTTCTCTTAACTTTTCAGTACCTCCAATAAAAACAACAGCAACAATTTCTATATGTTCAAGGTTATCCAAAGTATTTAGAGCAGATTTAGTAACTGGTAAGTAATGTTCACCATCAACTAAACAGACCATCTTTTTCATAGGTTCACTGCCACCTCGATTAAATAAGGAACTTTCTGAATTTATGTTTGTAATTTGATCTTTGTATATTGATGTTTGGTATATTTGATGTTCGATATGTTTATAGTTTGATATGTTTATATGTTGGTTAGCAGCTGGTTTAACCTGTTTGAGCCCTAATCATCTCTTTCCTAGAACGTTTAGCCAGTTCTGATAAGCCGTTAACCACAGTTGTTGGCAGCATACCATTATCTGTCTTGGCAATTATTTCCAAAATAGAACCTGATAGTACAAAAATAGCATATTTATGTTCAGCTTTCGTTCTGTGAATGTGATGTGGGCTTATATTAAGAGACATGTACTCATTGCATTCGCTTTTGACTTCATAACCGTTTTCGAGATATTTAAGCATGTATACCAAAAATTGATGTATTTGTATAAGTTCATCTTTATACATGTTTATCCGGCCCCTTAATGCATACATTTAGATTGAATCAGCATGTTATATATATGTTGGTGTTGTAGTAGTAAGCACATAAAAGATGTTACAAAGTAAGCATATTAGTCTAGGGTATCAGATATCAATTATTTATATCCTTTAGTGCTAAGATAATCTTTTAATTAGTTAAATAGATTTTTTAATTATTAACTTGAAAAAATAAAAAATAAAAATGTTTTTAATAATATATTTAATATTTCAATTAGATCTAATTAGTTTGTGATACGATGGAAATTGTAAAACTCCAAAATGAAGAAAAGAAAAGACTAACTAAACGCTCCCAAATGGATGTTGAAAGCGTTATAGATGTCGTTAAAAATATAATTAATGACGTAAAGGAAAAGGGTGATAAATCACTACAATTTTATACTGAAAAATTTGATAAAGTTAAATTAGACGATTTAAAAGTTTCGAGAGCTGACATTATAAAAAGTTATGATAAAATCGATCAGATAATAATAAAATCCATTAAAAAAGCAGCAGAAAATATAGAAAAATTCCACCAAGCACAAATTCCACAGGAATTGTCTATGGATGTGGATAAAGGTATTAAGGTAGGGCAAATTATCAGGGCCATTGAAAGTGTAGGATGTTATATACCTGGTGGCAGAGCTATATATCCCTCCACAGTTCTGATGACCATCATTCCAGCAAAAATAGCTGGTGTTGAAAGGACAATATGCTGTACCCCCCCTTTACCTAGTGGAAAGGTGGACGGCGCTGTTCTTGCAGCAGCAGATATTGCAGGGGCTGACGAAATTTACAAGGTTGGAGGTGCTCAAGCTATTGCCGCTATGGCATTTGGAACAGAAACCATTCCTAAGGTTGATAAAATAGTTGGACCTGGAAATATTTTTGTTACAGCCGCAAAAAAGCTCCTCTACGGAGACGTAGATATAGATTTTATAGCTGGACCATCTGAAGTACTTATAATTGCAGATAATAAAGCGAACCCTACCTACATTGCATTTGATATGTTAGCACAGGCAGAACATGATCCAAATGCGGCGTGTGTTCTAGTAACACCATCTGAAAGCTTAGCCGAATCTGTGTCTAATGAAATCCAGAACAATATTAAATACATGAAAAGAAGAGAAACAATAGAGGAATCCCTTGAAAAATATGGAAAGATCATAATCTCTGATTCTATTAAGGATGCTGTGGAATTTGCCAATGAATATGCTCCAGAGCACCTTATTTTAATGACAGATTATCCCGAAAATATCCTTAAGGATATAAAAAATGCAGGATCCATATTTCTAGGAGAACTGACACCTGTTTCTGCTGGTGATTATGGTTCTGGTACTAACCACGTTCTTCCAACAGGTGGATGTGCCCGAATGTATTCTGGGCTTACAACAGAGTCCTTTATAAAAAAACCAACAGTACAGAAACTCTCAAAAGAGGGAATTGAAAACCTTAAAGACGTTGTAATACCCCTTGCAGAATACGAAGGACTATATGCACATGCAGAATCATTTAAAAGGAGACTATTAGATATAGACAAGTAAGGTAAGTAATTTACATTATAAATTCAAAATTAATAGTGGTTCAAATAATGACGAGATTAACTTAGTAATTAACGAAAAAAACAATAAAATCACAAACCATTTTAATAAGTTTTAATAATTTATTACGAATTTATTATTATTAATTTAATGTTAAATTTAATGTAATTTAAATAGTTTAGAGGTGATCAATTGTCAGATTCACTTGAAAAATGGAAAAGAACTCATTATTCAAAAGAAGTAAATCAAGATATTAATGGAGAAACAGTTACCCTGATGGGATGGATTCATGAGATAAGAGACCTGGGGGGAATTATATTTATCCTTTTAAGAGATCGAGATGGGATAATCCAGGTAACAGCACCAAGTAAGAAAATATCAACGGACTTTTTCAAGGAAATAAGGAAACTGAAAAAAGAGGCAGTAATAGCCATTAAAGGTTCTGTCCAAAAGTCGTCAAAGGCACCTGGAGGTGTTGAAATTATTCCAGATGCCTTAAAGCTACTTAATGAGGCTAAATTACCCCTTCCACTTGATATTACAGAGAAGGTGAAAGCAGAAATAGATACCCGTCTAGACGCTAGATTTTTGGACCTTAGAAAACCTACAGTTAGTGCAATATTTAAGATAAAAAGTAGAATGCTGCATTCTGTAAGACTTTTCCTTGAGAGAGAAGGTTTCATCGAAGTTAACACACCTAAACTAGTTGCATCCGCCACAGAGGGAGGAACTGAACTTTTCCCTATAACATATTTTGAAAGGGAAGCTTTCCTTGGTCAAAGCCCACAGCTATACAAGCAGATGATGATGTCAGCTGGTTTTGATAAGGTTTATGAAATAGCACCCATATTCAGAGCAGAGGAGCATGATACATTAAGACACTTAAATGAGGTGATATCCGTTGATATAGAAGCATCATTCCTGGATCATGAGGATGTTATGAATATTCTGGAGAGACTGGTTAGCACCGTACTTGAAGAGGTTCAAGATAACTGCGAAACCGAACTCAAACTCCTTGAAAGAGACTTATTTGTACCTGAAACTCCATTTGAGAGGATAGATTATGATGAAGTGGTTGATATCGTAAATTCTAAAGGTACCCTAATGAGGTACGGTGAAGATCTATCAAGAGCTGCTGAAAAGGCTATGGGTGAATTTATGGATGGTTACCACTTTATAACAGGATGGCCATCTGATATAAAACCATTCTATGTTATGCCAAGTGATGAAAACCCTAAAAAAAGCTATGCATTTGATCTGATGTACAAAGACCTGGAAATATCCTCTGGTGCCAGAAGGGTTCATAAATATGACCTACTGGTAGAAAGAATAAAAAAACAGGGTTTAAACCCTGAATCATTTGAAAGATATCTTGCTGCATTTGAATATGGAATACCACCACATGCAGGGTGGGGTTTGGGATCTGAGAGGTTTACAATGTGTATTACTGGCGTTAACAATATAAGAGAGACTGTGCTGTTCCCAAGGGATAGAAGGAGGCTTACTCCTTGAATAAACCTCTTTATAAAGGTTGATAAGTCTCCTAGACCAAAATGTTAATCCAGTTATTCAGATTAACAGATAACCTCCCAAAAATTTACAGATTCTTTATTAGTGAATATTATTTAACCAATATTTTTTATAATTTTCTTATTTAGATGATTCAATGTGTTTGATGATTCAACAATTATTAAAAATTATTTTATTGTTTGAAAAATAATTTATGAAATAAAAAAATAGGTAAAATTCCAAAAAAAGTCAAAAACTAGTTGGCGTTTTTTAGAAGGGATTTTTATGATAAAAATAGTTTATGATATTAGAATTTATAGGGAAACGCTGGAAAATATTATAAAAAAAGATGATGTTGTGGTAGAACTTGGATGTCACATGGGTAACTCCACAAAAATCATATCCCAATTATCAGCTGAAGGGAAAATCATCACCATAGACAATAGCCCTGAATCATCTGAAGCCATGAAATCTTTGACAAAAAATTGTCCGAACATTGAATTTATAAATGGTGATGTAAGGCTTCATGAAACCTTAGAAACTGTAATCAAGAAAATTAAAAATTGTGATGTGTTATCTATAGATCTTGGCGGGGGTTACTATCCCGACACCACCTTCAAGGTCTTTTTTATATGGTCATCAACTTTAAAACCTCGCGACACCATAATCAGAAACAGAGGATTGTTGGACTTCATACATTCATCCTCAGTAGTTAAAGTAAACGAAGTAATAATATCTCAACATGGATGGCTGGAATCATGTGGTGATGGTGGAGTTCCACCTAGACTAAAAGAACTTAAGCTTTGGTCATCTAAATTATAAATTTCGTGTAAATAATTGCTATTTTTATATAATTTCAACGATAATTATTTATCATTCCAACTAATAAAAATCCCAATTTAATTTCTAAACTTTCTATTTCGACTTTAGATTCACTTAAAATCTTTTAATAGTATCCTTTCATCTTATTATATTCCCAAACTAACTAATCACTCTTTTTCTTCTTTAAATTTTCATATTATCCCCCTACTTCTTTTAACGCTGCGGAGTTTACACCTTGATACATACTTTTCAGCTTCTTCGATTATTCTGTGAATTTTAATCCAAAATAAGTGCATTATCGTCTTATATGGGTGTTATCATTTAGTGTATTCTTTAAGGCATCTGGTAGATTAAATTAGAAAACAAAGGATCATTTTTTATATCATCAAAACTAAATTTCATATTATTATATTAGACAACTTGCCATCAAAGTTTAAAACTTAAACTTTAGTCATCAATCGGAGGGGTGATTATGATAGGTAAAAAGATCAGGATAGAAAGAATATTAGATAGAAAGACACAAAGATGTGTGATTGTACCAATGGATCATGGTGTGTCTATAGGTCCGGTTGCCGGTATCATAGATATGGCTGAAACAATTGATGAAGTTGCCAGTGGAGGTGCAAACGCAGTTATTGTACATAAAGGAATAGTAGGCGAAGGTCACAGAGGCTATGGTCAAGATATAGGGCTTATAGTACATTTATCAGCTAGTACTTCTTTAGGGCCTGACCCAAATCACAAAGTAATGGTAACATCAGTAGAACAAGCCATAAAATTAGGTGCAGATGCTGTTTCTGTCCATGTAAATGTAGGAGCAGACGAAGAACCTGAAATGCTTGTAAAACTTGGAACAGTCGCCGAGATCTGTGATGATTGGGGAATGCCACTCATTGCTATGATGTACCCCCGAGGTGAAAAGATCAAAGATGAACATGATGCCGATGTTGTAAAGCTTGCTGCAAGAGCAGGGGCCGAACTGGGCGCTGATATTATAAAAACAAACTACACTGGAGATCCTGACACATTCAAGGAAGTTGTAGATGGTTGTCCCATTCCTGTGATAATAGCAGGAGGTCCAAGGGTTGAAACAGACGAAGAACTACTGGAAATGGTTAAAAATTCTGTTGATGTAGGTGGATCTGGTGTTGCAATAGGAAGAAACATATTCCAGGCTGAATCTCCACGTAAAACAACTAGAGCAATTGCTGAAATAGTTCACAACAACTTTGAAGTGGAAGAAGCTTTGAAAATACTGAAAGGTTGAAGTAACCATTTTAGGGAATTTCGAATAAGAATTTTATGATTAGAAGGTTGAAAAATGAAATTTGCATGGATCATGGCAGAAGGCGATAACTGGGACGAGAAGAAGGGATTCATAACCACTGCATTAGAATCTGGAATAGATCATGTAGTGGATTTCCAAGACATTGATAACATCCAGAAACTGGGAAATATCACCATAATATCAGATACAGATGATGCAGATATCGTGCTTGTGGGTAGAAATGGTGAAGGCGATGGAAAACTCATGATACCTGGAGATCTATCATATTCAAAGGATATAAAATCCATAAATGATTTTAAAAAAGATGGCAAAATTGTGGCGGGCTATGTTGAAATTACAAGCAAAAAACATGAAGAACTTGCAAGAGAAATGGGAAGATACTCTGATTATTTAATTTTAGTTGGAAAAGATTGGAAAGTTATTCCTCTAGAGAACATCATTGCTGATCTACAAAATGAAGAGGTAAAGTTAGTAGCAGCCGTTTCTGACTATGAAGAAGCAAAACTCGCCTTAGAAACATTAGAGCACGGAACTGATGGTGTGCTAATTTGCCCTTCTGATATCGCCGAGATTAAGAAAGTTGCAGATCTTATTGAAAAAATTGAATCTGAGAGTTATGAACTCAAACCTGCTACTGTAACTCGTGTAGAACCAGTAGGTTCCGGAGATAGAGTATGTGTAGATACATGTTCCATGATGAAAGTTGGAGAGGGAATGCTAGTAGGTTCCTACTCCAAAGGGTTGTTTTTAATACACAGCGAATCCCTAGAGAGCGAATATGTAGCTTCAAGACCATTTAGAGTAAATGCGGGTCCAGTCCATGCATATGTAATGACTCCTAACAACAAAACCAAGTATTTATCAGAGATTGAAACAGGGGACGAAATTGTAACTGTAGATAAAGAGGGCAATACTAAAACAGCTGTCGTAGGCCGAGTAAAGATTGAAAAAAGACCTTTGATGCTTGTGGAAGCAGAATATGAAGGAATTTCATTAAGAACCCTACTTCAGAATGCAGAAACTATTAGACTCGTAGAAGAAGATGGAAATCCAATATCTGTTGCGGATCTTAAAGTAGGCGACAAAGTCATAGTATATTTAGAAAAAGGTGCGAGACATTTTGGAATGGCCATTGAAGAGAGTATAATTGAAAAATAGTAGTAAAAGAATATTAATAAAAGATAAACTTACTTTTATAGACAAATTTCAGAATTTAAAGCGTGGCCAACAAATAGATTAAAATAAACTAAATATTTATCAGCATCCTTATTAAACCAATTTATTCTAAATGGAGGACTCTATGGACCTTGTAAGCGAAGTTCTCTCATCCGTTAGAAGAAATCTGCATCCCGAAGATGGTGCTTGTGGAATTTGTCATATAACTCTGAGAGAACTCTCACTGTTTGGTGGCAAGGCCATATCTTATGAATTACCTGATGGGGTTGCATCAAAAATCTTGGATGATCAAGGAAAGATCATTGGGGAAGGTATAGATATTGTGTGGGCACCATCTATCCTGAAAGCCCAAATAGAAGCAGGTTTAATTCCAGAACCATTTGCAAGAAATCTATCAAAAATTTTGATCAAAAGAAAGGAAAGGAAATTGATTTCAAGCATGTTTGGTTATGGGAGATGCGTTACTCCAGCCGGATTAGCCATGAGTATTATATGGCAAGATGGGGGAAGTATTGAAGTCCAAAGGGAAGGGTTGGCTATTTTAGCAACTTTATATGATAGCGACGGCAGTCTAATATCCGAGGCAGCGGCGACCTTCTGTCCGGTTTGTGCCATAAATCTTTCTGTATCTCGAAATGATGAGTTAAAAGAAAAGATAACTGAAGCCCTTAAGGATGCAAACAACACAGGCAGATTGAAATATGATAGAAACATTGAAAACATTGTCCAATGGAAAAAAAGAAGAGTGTTCACCCATATCCAGGAAAATGACAAGATTATCGGGACGAATTGGGGATGTTGCATCGCCTACGCTACAGTTAGAGCTGAAATAGCAGCAGGGTTTGGAAGTAGGAAATGGAACCATCTATTTAAAAATTACTGTGACATGTGCCCCCTGAAGCACTGTTGGATGGACAAATCCATGGGCGCAGTTGGAAACATAATTTTGCATAGAATGAAACATGTCGGTTTGAAAGAGAAGGTAAAAATGAATGATTACATAACAGCACTGATCTGTGACAATAACAGACAGGTGGGCAGAGGTATTGGATCACTCTGTTCACTTAGTGCAACCGTGAATGCTTTCCTCAGAGCAGATGCAGTCAAGATCTTAAAACCGTCGCCTGCAGAAGGTTTTCCCTACAAATAATGGATAGTGGTAGTATAGTGCATGCTGAAAAAATGCAATGCTCACAATGCGGAAAAGAATACCCATTAGATAAAATAGCATTCAGATGCAGATGTGAAGGTTCATTAGATATAATTTATGACTATAAAAATGTTCGAAAGTTCATTTTAATGGCAGATTTTATAAGAGAACCCCCATGGCATTGGAAATACTGGATGTTTTATCCAGTAGATGATCTTACTAAATCAATTTCATTCCAAGAGGGTGGAACACCCCTTCTATTTTCGAAAAGCATCGGTACTGAAATAGGATGTGAACTTTATTTTAAATATGAAGGTATAAATCCAACAGGGTCTTTTAAAGACCGAGGATCATCGATTGAGATAACTAAAGCCTTTGAAATGGGAAAAAGTTCAGTATGCTGTGCATCAACAGGGAACATGGGTGCGTCTGTATCCTCTTATGCTGCAAAGGCTGGAATTGATTGTAAAGTTTTTGTTCCTGAAAATACTCCTCGTTTGAAGATAGCCCAGATCTTAGGTTATGGTGCGGATGTAATAAAGGTTAAAGGAACATACGCAGACTGTTTAAGATTAACCGAAGAAGTAAACAGAAGATATGATGTATATCTACTTGGCGATTATCCATATCGTTGCGAAGGTCAGAAATCTGTTGGATTTGAGATAGTTGACCAATTTTACTGGAATGTTCCTGATTATATAATATGTCCAATGGGAAATGGAACTTTGACCAGAGCAATATGGAAATCACTCCTAGAACTTAGAGAAGTGAGATTGATAGACGAACTGCCAAAAATCGTGGGTGTTCAGTCAGAAGGTTGTTCACCAATAGTTGATGCCTTAAAAAATGATATAAAAAAACCAATTGCCATCAGAAAAGCTAAAACAATTGCAGATGCTATAGCATGTGAAGATCCTATTGATGGTACAGAAGCACTGGATGCCATCAGAGAATCAGAAGGTTTTGCAGAGGTTGTATCAGATGAAGAGATACTAAACTCCCAGAAGTTGCTTGGTCGTTCTGAAGGTCTGTTTGCTGAGCCTTCTGGTGCTGTAAGTACTGCAGGTCTAATTAAATACAGAGAAAGATTTAAGGGAAAGAAGGTTGTGTGTATTATAACTGGACATGGCCTGAAGAGGGCACCAATAGGAGAAACACCTGAAATAAAAACAATAAAAAACAATTCTAATGAGTTAGATAAAATTTACCCTTAGTCAATTCGGTGGTGAAATGTCAGATTATGAAGTAGAGGTAATCAAACCTGAAAGAAAAGAGGAAATGTTTGATGAAATCACCGGCAAAGTTAAGTTCGAGAGAAAAGCAAGTATACATGGAGCATGCGTGAAACTTTTAACAGACAACGAAGATTTCAAAGAAGAATGGCAAGACAATTTTAAATTTATGAATGAGGATATTCGACCTCATACAAAAATATTTTCAATAGAGGATGGTGGAGAACTTCAAGTATTTTATGAACCCATCTCAAAGACGTGCATAATTAAAAATTGTGATTATTATGGGTGGATTAAAAGCATAGCCCTTGCAGCAATTTCAGACTTTTTTGAAGAATATCACTCCGAGCATAGAAGATACTCTGTTCATGGATCAGCTGTAGATTACATGGGACATGCAATTGCCATAATCGGTCCTCCAGGCACTGGAAAAACTACTTTAACCTATGGACTACTTCAAGATGAAGATTTCAATTACATCTCCGATGACTGGTTTTTTACACGATTATTTGAAAATGCTGTGGTGGTTTTCACATCAGAAAAAAACTCATACATCAGAGATGACATAGCAGAAGTTTGGAAAGGTTTCTCCAGCGCAGTTCGTAAAGTAAAACTGGATAGGAGAGGAAGGGGTATTGCAGATGTGAACACCCTATTTAAAGGACGCATAAGGGAAAGTTCAACACTTAAAACAGTTGTATTATTGAAAAGAGATAAGAAAGATGAAGCATTTAGAAAACTTGAAGTGGATGAAGCTTTAGAATATATGATCAGTGAAGATTTCTGCAATCCCCATCAATTAATAAGAGATGAAAGAAAATTTAACTTACGAAAAAGATTCTTTGAAGAGACCTTTAGAAAACTTGATATTTATATATTGAATACAATAGAAACACCACAAGAAAGTCTTCGGAGGATAAAAAAACTTGCAAAGAGGTAATTTTATGCGATCATTTTTGGCAGTAGATCTAGATGAAAACCTGAGAGAAAAAGTATCAGAAGTTCAAAAACAACTTACAGAAGCAGATGCCGCAGTTAAATTTGTAGAACCTAAAAATCTGCATTTTACCTTCAAATTTTTTGGTGAAATCACTGAAGAAAAAGCAAATGAAATTATAGCACTAACTGAAGATAAAGTTCAAGATAAAACCCCCTTTGAATTATCAATCAAGGGCTTAGGGGTGTTTCCAAATATGAGATATATTAGGGTATTATGGCTTGGTGTAGTTGATCCAGAGCCTTTTTCTAAATTATTGATGGATTTTGATGAAAATTTCCTAAAACTAGACTTTAGAAAAGAGAGAAGTTACATACCACACCTTACCATAGGGCGGGTTAAAGGAGCTAAAAATAAAGATGAACTCATATCAAAGATAAATGAACTTGAAGAAGCTGAAATTGGTAAAATGCAGGTAGATAAAATTGTACTTAAAAAAAGTGAGCTCACGCCTGAAGGTCCAATTTACACGGATCTGAAGGAATTTGAACTTAAATGAGTCTTTTCAAGTTCAAATTAAATAAATAAATTATTTTTTAGTTAAAAACCTCATTATCAATTATATATTAATTATCCAAATATTTATTAAAATAATTAATACATCTATTAAACAACTAGGTGACTTAAGTGGGGGAAATCAATTTTAAAAATATCCTGAAGGAAATTAAACCCAAAGAAAATGAAAACAGCGAAATTCAAATATTATCTTCTAAACTCATTAAAACCATAAATGAAATAGCAAAGGAGGATAATGTAAATGCTGAAGCAGTTATGGTCGGTTCTGTAGCCAAATGTACATGGCTTTCTGGTAAAGCAGATATTGATATATTCATAAAATTTCCCCTCAGCCTGGATGAGAAAGATCTTAAAAGACATGGATTATCGTTAGGGCATAAATGTATTGAAAAGATGGGTGGATCATATGAAGAAAGATATGCTTCCCATCCATACGTCACCGGGTTCATCAACAGCTATAAAATTGATTTTGTGCCCTGTTACGCCATAAAAGACTGTAATCAGTTGAAATCAGCTGTGGATAGGACTATTTTACATACAGAATACGTAAAGAAGAATTTAAAATCAGAGCAGATAGACGAAGTTCTGCTTCTTAAAAAATTCATGGAATCTATTGGAATATATGGATCTGAGTTTAAGGTGGGTGGTTTTTCTGGATATCTCTGTGAACTTCTTGTAATTTATTATGTAACATTCTTAAAGGTCTTAAAAGCTGCTGGAGAAGAATGGAAACCGGATCATAAAATAGATCTGGAAGGATATAAAACAGCTGAACACTTTAACGAACCATTTGTAGTGGTGGACCCTGTAGATAAAAACAGAAATGTTGCAGCTCCCCTTACCCTTCAGCGAATGTCAGAATTTGTAGTGGCATCAAGAAACTTCTGCAAAAATCCACAAGAAGCCTATTTTTCGCCTAAAATTCCAAAGGTTAAGCTAAATCACATAAAAAACGAATTTAGAAGAAGAGAAACTAAAACCCTTTTGATTATATTCACACCGCCTGAGATACCTGCTGATGCTATTTATCCCCAGCTTAAGAAAACTGAAAATTCTCTTAAAGGAATAATTGAAAGAGAGGGTTTTAGAGTATTCGACTGTGATTACTGGACAAATGAAGATGATACTGCAATAATATTGCTTGAACTTGATATTTGGAAACTTCCAAACATCAAAAAACATTTTGGACCCTATGTATGGTCTAAAATTCATCAGAAGAGGTTTTTGGAGAAATATAAGGATAAAGCTTGGATCCATGGAGATAGATGGGTTGTTGAGGTTGAAAGAAAGTATAGGGATGTGGAATCACTCCTCAACGACATTCTGACAGAAGACAGAATGGATTATCTAAAATTTGGGAAACATATTAAGGCTGAAATTTTAAAAAATCGTCAGATAGTCGCGATTGACGACTTTTTAGATTCAGATAAATGTAGTGAAGATGTTTTAAGATTTTTTTACAAATATTTAAACAAAAGTATGTGTCTTTGGAGATAATTCAACATTTTATAGATTAATTTTGGAAAAGTATGATTAATTTACTCTTTGTCTTCTCTTTCATAAACAAACTTCGGAACAGCCTCCCGAAACGGATCAAAGCTTTCAATATTTTTTACTTCCATACATTTCATACTCACCATAGAATGAAGTGAAGTGGGAAGTCTTAAAATCCTTTTAAGGTCAATGGTAACCTTTGCATCCACCAGACCCATGTTTAATGCCGCGATCCCTCTGATAAACC
>VGTM01000047.1 GCA_016874685.1 Methanobacteriota archaeon | reverse complement strand
AACCTTTCTTCACGAACTCGTTTAAAAACTGAACCTCTTCCTCTCCAAGTCGAATTTCTAAACTTTTCATATAATACAATATAGAAGTTCAAATATATAAATGTAACAAAATTAAATTGTCACAACACTAGGATTGATGATGATGCTTTGGCATCATTTTTCCTAAGAACAATAAAAGCTTCATATTTACCGTTTTCAAAATTTGCCACCATAGCTAAAAAATCGTCTGTGGCATTGTACATTTCAGTATAATTCATTCCCATAAATGTTTCAGTACTCACGGTTGTGTCATTCCAGTTCGCAGGATAATTGAAGGTAAATCCATTACCTGTATATGTTTTTGTCTGTTGTGTGTTCGTACATCCGGATATCATAACAACTGCTATTAATACTACCAATATTGAAATCCATTTATTCAAATTTACACCTCCGGTTTATATTGTATAAAGGCCAAGTTAAAGGCAAAGACATAGACTCATATGTATTTTGAATGTTTTTTATTGGGATTTAAAGGAACTATAGGTTTTTTGTGTATTAAGATATATCTTTTGATTATTTTTTAGATTCTGGAATTCTATTTATGCTTGATTTGGCCAAATTCTAAAGATTTTGTCTATGCATCTCCTTATATTATATGTTTCGACTTGCATACGATCGAAAGATTTATAACAAAAAAATAGGAAAAAAAATATGGGCAATTAGAAGTTTATATCATTCCTTAGGATACCAAAGAATAAATAAATTGATTATTTAAATACTCCAATAACTTTTGCAAATTCATTGAATGTTTAACTAGAAGTATTTTCATAAAAATCAGGTCTATTTTTAATTAGTATTCACCGAGCTATCAATCTTATTAATAGTTAATATTTTTTCTGGGCAAAAACTATGTTTGCTAATATATGATCTAATGCATTGATGATTCAAATGAAATAATTTCGAATTTTTTCATTTAATACTTACTAAAGAATTGATTGGAAAAAGAGAAAACTTTAAGTTTAAGTTTAACCGATTCTATAATAATGATCAATCTAATAGATTTAATGAGGGTATAGTAATGGTTGACTCCAGAAGAACCACTATTCAAAAACAGTTTGAAGTTTTAAGGAAAAATCTTCTTGACTTAAGCATGCGAAACCAACTATTAAACTTCAGACCTACAACTAGGTCCATTGAAATAATAAATTCGGGACCTGGAGATATTTATCACTCACTTGTACTCGCGGAGAATAAACTTCAATTCCTACCCAAGAAGGATACAGATAGGGGTGAAAGTAAAACATCCAAAATTGGAAAGGTAATTAAAGCTAGGATTACTGAGAAAAAAAAGTCAATATTATGGGACATGCCTGAGCATGAAATAATCCAGAAAGAAAGGCGTGACCACTTATTTTTAGAGACTGATCTTGCAAGAAATGAACTCCAACGACGACTTTTTTATATAAACCAGCAAGCTAACTCTGTTTTTGAAGAGCAGGGTTATAATGTGTTATATATGGCGCTGGGTTTCCTGAAGTGGAGGGAAAAATCTAAGGATAATAAAAAACATCTGGCACCTTTGATCTTGGTGCCAGTTGAGCTTGAACGTAAACGTGTTAAGGGCTCCTTTAAGATAATGTGGACGGGCGAAGATATTATTTATAATATTTCACTCCAGGAGAAATTATTAGACCAGGGCATTGAATTACCTGATTTTAAAATTTCAAGTAAAGAGGAAGCAATATCTGATTACCTAAATTTAGTTAAAAAGTCTGTAACCTCCATGAAGCAATGGAAGGTAATTGAAGACATTTATCTCAGTTTTTTCAGCTTCACCAAATTTGTGATGTATAAAGATCTAGAACCTGGAAGCTGGCCTAAAGGATTCTCATTCTCCGATAACCCTGTTATTGAAGCTCTATTTGATCCTGCTGAAGAGAAAAAAATTGAGACATTCTCTGAAAATGATGTTGATAAAAAACTCATCTCAAAAAATTTATATCATGTTCTTGACGCGGATTCCTCTCAGATAGCTGTTATAGAAGAGGTTAAGGCAGGTAAAAGTATACTGGTTGAGGGACCTCCTGGAACAGGTAAATCTCAGACGATAGTTAATTTAATAGCCGAGCTCATGGCTGCAGGTAAAACCATCCTCTTTGTCAGTGAAAAGATGGCAGCACTGGAGGTGGTTAAAAGTCGCCTTGACAGGATAGGTCTTGGGGAATTTTGCCTGGAGCTTCACAGTCGAAAAACCAACAAAAAACAGGTTCTAAGAGAACTGGAAAACACTTTATATGCTCCCCGATCATCACTCCTATCACTGGAGGATGAATTTCGGGAACTGGAGAGCTTAAAATCTGAACTGAATAATTATCCTGAATCCATTCATAATCCAGTGGGAGAGATAAACTTATCACCTTACGATCTTTACGGGATCAAGGAAGAATCATTAAATCACTTTAAAAATCGGGGAAGGGCCATGCCCCGTGTCAAATTTGATGATCCTGCAAGATATGATTATATTGATTGGAAAGCTGCATTGACAAGTTTAAATGATATATCACAGATGTTAAAATTTATTAAACCCATAAAAAACCATCCATGGAGATATTGTTCCCCAAAACCTCTCTTACCAGTTGATGAAGATAAAATAAGGGATTTAATTACTAATTCCATTGATATGTTAGAAGATATCACCCTTGAAATCTATGATATGGTTCAGATTTCAGGTTTTCTGGAACCATATAATAAGAGTGAACTTGATAAGTTACTATTGGCTTTTGAAGTATTGAAGGATAATGAATCTGTAGAGTTAGATTTTATCCTAAATCCAGACTGGAATTCCAAGAGAGGAATAGCATACAACATAATCAAAGATCTTGAAATTTTTAGACGCCATTCAAAGATAATGCATTCTAAATTCAAAAATGAGATATTTGATGAAGACCTCTCTTTGTTGATAAAACAGTTCAAGAATGAGTCTGCCAAATTACTGAAATCCATAAGGGGAGGATATAAAAAATCTCGAGAAAAAATCGCCCGATATTATAAGAAAAATCTTCCTCAGCATGATGATGAGATAATTCAAGATTTGTTGGAACTTAAAAAATACCAGGAAGTAACCAAAAAAATAAAGGCTTCTGATAAAATTGGTGGAGAAATATTCTCTTATTACTGGAGATCAGAGAAAAGTGATCCTCGTGAGCTGAAAAAATTTTTAAAATGGATGAATTCATTCAGAAGAGTTATAACGGAAGGTTTAATAACTGAAAAATCCCTTAAACTCCGAGAACAAGGATTTTTAGATGATTTAGAACTTTCATTAGGTAGAATAAATCTTAAACTAGATGAAATTTTAGGAGCGATGAATGAGCTGGATAGTTACCTCAAAATTGATTATAAATCCATGTTTGGTGTGGAGTTGAATCATGTCAATTTTGAGGATCTACTTATGCAGCTAGAAAAATTCCAGTTAGAGTTATCTAAACTTCAGCAATGGTCCCAATTTGTGCATACAATTGATGAAAGACCAACTGATATGGTTGATCCTATTATTAAATTGCTATATGAAGATGCACTGGATCTTAATGATATAATACCCTGTTTTGAGGGCAACTTCGCTGATGAACTCCTGAAAACAGTATTTTTAAGGGATGAGACTCTTTCAGGATTTATGGGAGATCTGCATGAGAATAAAATAAAAAAATTCATGGAACTGGATAATAAGCTCATCAAGTTAAATGGCCGTAGACTGACAAAGAGACTGGTTAAAAATAGGCCTTCACTTCAGGCTAATATTTCCCCTCATTCAGAATTAGGGATACTCCTAAGTGAATTTACACGTAAAAGGCGTCACATGCCTATACGAAAACTTTTATCCCGTACAGGAGGACTTATAAAGAAAATAAAGCCCTGCTTTATGATGAGTCCATTATCCATAGCCCAATACATAGATCCTCAAAACGTGAATAAACTTTATTTTGATGTTATAATATTCGATGAAGCAAGCCAGGTTAAACCAGAGGATGCTCTTGGTGCATTTTTGCGTGGAAGACAGCTTGTTGTGATGGGAGATACCAGGCAGTTACCCCCAACCACATTTTTTGAACTGATGATGGACAGCATTGATGAGGAAGATTATGAATTATCTGCTCTCACGGATATGGAAAGTATCCTGCATCTGTGTAAGAGAAGTTTCCCAACCAAGATGCTCCGCTGGCATTATCGAAGTCGCCATGAATCTCTCATAGC
Organism: Methanobacteriota archaeon; assembly: GCA_016874685.1. Classification (GTDB taxonomy): domain Archaea; phylum Methanobacteriota; class Methanobacteria; order Methanobacteriales; family Methanobacteriaceae; genus VGTM01. Next base: position 10,573 of record VGTM01000047.1, on the reverse strand, counting down.
AGTCTCCAATCAGGAATTCTATGAAAATAAATTACTGGTGTATCCCTCCCCCTGCCACGAATCTGATGAGCTGGGCTTACAGCTAGTACATTTACCAGATTCTGTATATGATAGGGGAAAAACTTCAACCAATCAGGAAGAAGCTCGAGAAGTTGTTAAATCAGCTTTCGAACACTTTAAAAAGTATGGAAACAGGAAAAGCTTGGGTATTGGGACTTTTAACATTAAACAGCAACAAGCAATTTTAGAAGAGCTTGAATTACAGCTCAAATTAAACCCAAAGATGGAAAAATATTTCCGTGCTAATAAGGATGAACATTTCTTTATAAAAAATTTGGAAACTATACAGGGGGATGAAAGAGACGTTATAATGGTAAGTGTAGGCTATGGATTTGATGCAGACGGTAAATTAAGTCTTAACTTTGGGCCGCTTAACAAGGAAGGTGGAGAAAGACGTTTAAATGTTCTTGTAACCAGGGCTCGGGAGAGGTGTGTTGTTTTCAGCAATTTCAAAGCAGGTGATATGAAAGTCAGACCCACATCAGCCTTTGGATTAAGGGCCTTAAAGGTATTTTTAGGGTATGCAGAAAACAGGGATGTGTTAAAAACCACTGATTTAGAAGAAATTTTAACCTCAGCTATAGAAAATTCAATTTATGATTTCCTGCGAAGTCAGGGATTTGATGTGCATCAGAAGGTGGGTTGTGCTGGTTTCAGGGTGGATCTGGCAGTAGTTGATCCTGAAAATCCAGATAGATATGTTTTGGGGATTATATGTGATGGAGAAATGTATATAAGCTCATATGTTGCCCGAGACAGGGATAAACTGCGCCAACAGGTATTGAAAGGTTTGGGATGGCATATTCATCATATCTGGTCAACTGAATGGTACAGAAACAGAATCCAGACTGAGGAAAATCTCATCAAAGCAATAGAAAATGCTCAAAAGCTTGCAAAGATACAGATTCAGTCCCCCGAAATTGTTGGTGCCAATGAAGAGGAAATAGCTGCCTACATATCTGTTGATGAAACTTCGAAGGAATCAAAAGAGCCCATTCCTACCTATAAAGTCTGTATTTCACTTAGAATCGATAATAAAGTCAACATTTACGACACACCTCTAGATATAATTGCAGAAGCCATAATGAAAGTTGCAGAGATAGAGGCACCCATACATACTGAAGAGTTAACACACAGAATAGGAGAACTCTGGGGATTTCGAAGAACCACCACCAAACTCAAAGAAACAGTATATAAAGGGTTAGAATTGGCTGAAGGTAGCTATGATAAACTTCAGCTTAAGAATGAATTCATTTATCATGCTGACAAGGATATTGCGGTACGCAGAAGAGGAGGGGAAGTTCCAGCTCGAATTGAGCATATTTCTGAAGAGGAGATAGCAGAGGCCCTAAAACTCTTTCTAAATGAAGCATCTGCCACTAAGCAATCAGAACTAATAAAACAAACTTCCAGACTTCTGGGGTTCAAGGTAACCAGAGGTTCAACTGCCCGGCGCATGGGAGAGGTTTTAAATAAGCTAATAGATTCTGGAGAATTAATAAAAGCGAATAATGGACTTGTTGATTTTAATATTGATAAATAAGATCAATTAAAAAGTTTTTATTTTTATAAAATTTTTTGATAATTGAGATTTTAAATGTTTGAGATTTTAAAAATAGTTTTGAGGCAAAAAGGAAGGCTACATCTAAATTTGGGTTTGCGACGACTGTAATATTAATTTTTTTAATGTTGCCAACCTTGTTTTTCAGTTATGTGTGCTTGTATGAATCAAATTGTTTACAGTAATTTACTTAACACATCATCCATATAAACTTTTTTCCATTAAAAGTTAAAAATGTTTTAACATTTTTTTTAGGTTTTTCAGATTTAAATCATAGTATATCGGTTTAAATAATCAAAAAAAGTAGTAAAGGTTGTTAATAGTTATATAATATTTAAATTTATATTTAAATTTAGGTTATTCTATCTATTCTCTTAAATATCAGGAAAAAAACACGATCTAATTTATAAATCTTGGTTATCATCAATAAAAAAAGAAAAATTAAATAGAATCTAAGATTTAAAACGAATCTCTAGAGAGTGGTTTAATGCTTTCAATGCAAAATATTAAAATGGTTCTGAATCTTCTTGAACAGCTAATGGTGCAGGGTTCGGCGGTTCATGATTTGATTGTGGAGGGTTAGATTCCTCAGGGCTTTCTTTGAATTTATCAGCTATTATTTCTGCTGAACGACCACCAAAATAGAAACCTATTATAACAGCGATTATCCCCCAGAAATTTTCCAACAGATTTTTGAAAAGGACGTTATCCTGATTACCAGTGCATGAAATTCCCATCATGGCAAAATACACTGAAACAAACGAAATTGCGATAGCTTTTCTAACTTCTCCAGTATCTAATCTCGTTGTCCCAGAAAACATATCCGAACCGATTAAAACGGTTAAAAAAATCCCTATTCCCATAATACCAACACCAACCAGAGATTTCAACGAGTATGCTATTCCAGCACTGACAAAAAAACCAAAAAGCAATATTCCACTTCCTATAAGCCATCTTTTAGGCTCATATAACGGATCCTCTTTACCTTCCTCTGGCATATTTGTATTTTCTGAATTTTGATCTGCTATTTTAACCCCCCTAATGTTTAATATAATATTTTCAATTAATATAATATTGTTAAAATGATATTATTAAATTGTTCATTAATAATTAACTAAAATAATTTCTGGAAAAAAAATGGCTAGAAAATCCGAAACTATAAATAAAGAAGTATTACGTCATTCAAAGAAGAATCAAAGGAATTTATTGAATGCTCTCATTCCCTCTGGTGTGAGTTCTCAAAGGTTGATAGCTGCTCCACAATTTTTTATACATTTTTAATGATTTATATCCGTTTTCTGTGATAATAATTGTTTTTGCATGTGTTACTGACTTTTTGGATGACTATGTTGCAAGGAAAATGAATTCAGCATCAGATATTGGGGCATATCTAGATGTAACAGCTGATTTTATTCTGATAGTTACCTGTTTTCTAGCTTTCAGGCGAAAGGTTGGTATAATCTATGGATCTTTCTATTTATCATCTTCATGTTCTTTCTTTATATTGTAACATCAACTCTTAGGATGCCTATATACGATGCAGTTGGCAACTACTATGGATTCTTTATCATGGGAATCATCCTTTTCTCACTTTATTCCCCATACCCCCTATAAGGCAAATTTTCCTAATCCTAAGTAATATTCAGCTTAGCATCGATTATAAGCTGTATCTTCTTTTTTCTACGTGGATTCTGTGATTCTAAAGAGAATTAATTATTTAATTAATACAACCATGACTCTAATGATCATCTCAGGAGATAAAAAAGGCTTTAAAAAATATGATGAATCCCGGTTGAATTAAAGCTCTAAAATAAAAAAAAAATTAATATAAAATGTTTTATAGTCCCTCAAAGTTTTGATGTAACGAGATCTAACACTGTTAATTGTCTACATAATAACCTCGCATTTCATCCAATTATTTTACACTTTCTCTCATTCTATTGTGTTTTTACATATATCCCTAGAACTGATAATAACTAGCTCTTAAAGCTTTGATATCCAGTCATTTGGTAGTTCTATCATGTACATTTCCACTTGTTCTGTGCCTGTCTTACCCCAGTTGCTGGTAAATAGTATTTTTGTTAGGTCTCTGTTTGCTGTTGCATGTGGTTCGGCCCAGTAGTCGTGTTCTTGATTTGCATCGTAGACTGAGTGGTGATGTGCCAGTCGTACGACTCGTCCGTTTGGTTTTAGTTCCATTGCGAATATTGTGTTGTCCATCCAGGTAAGGCCGTTAGGAGCTACTCCGTAGCATCCCACTATAACCCAGCCAGGCTGTTTATATGCACGTCCAGAAAAGTGGAATCCTTTATTAGGAGCGTTTGTGAAGTCTATCTGCCAGAGAGGAGTTACTTTTCCTGTGGCTAGGTCTGCCATTGAAATATAATCTGTGCTAGTGTCCTGATAAACCAGAACTTCCTGTTCATTAGCATCTAGTGCAAAATCACAGTGGCCAACACCTTTGAGAGAATATAGTTCTTTCAAAGTCTGGTCATACACAATCCAGGCATTTTTGTCACTAGCGGCTGCGATGAAGTAGTTTCCCAAGGGACTTATTGATACAGAATCAATGCTGCCCATGTCCGGGGGCACATTAATCTTGGCAATGACCTTGTCCTGAAATTGATCGTATATTAGGAAGGCTAATGTATTCCAATTCTGATCTTGGGCCATTAAACCACAGTACCGGCCGTCATTTGATGGACTTCCTTCGTATCTTGACCAAACAGCTGCTAAAGACTGACCAGGAAAATCTGTTGCAAAATCATGAACTAATGTAGTCTGATGGTTTTGGATGTTGTAAGACATGAGCTTTGTATTACCAGTATCCTCAACCTTGATATAATAAAGTTTATTAGGATCAATAACGTCCCATCGTGGCTCTGCAAAATCACCACCACTGATATTCAGTTTCTTGATGGGTTTTAGAGTTTGTGCATCATATAAATAAAAAGAATCCTGTAGGCTACGCACTAAGATATATTTTTATGGCATTAAATAATTGAACTCTTGAATACAATGTTTTCATACCCTCAGAATTATCATCAGAAGATCTATCGGGTTTGGTGTCAGTGACACGGACAACATAAGTACCAAATGTTGGATCAGTATAGGGAACCCGAACTAAGGGGGTTAAGTCATGGCTGGTACTTGGTAAACTTTAAAATCAGTGTCCTTGGGTTGAGTTAAAGCGCCTGCTTTAGAAGAAGACATTTGAAGATAAGCAAAAGATAGTCCTGCAACGGCTATAACAGCTATTAGAGAAATAATTATTAGTTTATGTTTATTTTTTATCTTTTTCACCTCCTTTTAATTTTTAAGTATAAAATTATGATATGTATATTCATTAATAATATTATTTAGATTTAAATTTAACCAAAAGATATACAAAGCTTGATAGCCCTTTATTCTGTGTTATATTGTTCTTTTTCTTAAAAAATTTGAAAAAAGGGTAATTAAATTCCTTTTAGTTAAATTTGTTGGAATCTCCAGGATCTATTTTACCATCCCCTCCACATCCTGGACAGATCATTTTTTTACTGCCTCCTCATGTGGGACACGTTATTTTTCCAGTTCCAGGAGTAGTTGCAGTTCCACTGCATTTTGTACAATAAGCTAAGCCAATCTTTCCAAAACCCCCAGAATCAGGGCATGTTATTTGGCCTGTTGCTTGGCATCCTTCGCAGTTAATTTTTTCTGCTCCATTACATACACTGCATTTTTTTATTGTTTGTTGATTTTGCCCATTTCCAGAACTACTTCCACTTCCCTGTTCTGATCCTTGAACATTTGAATCGTCAGATAAATTCATATTATTTGACTTATCACAACTACTTCTCCCAGGAACATTTGCAAAATAGCCAACACCGAGACCTAAAACAATTAAAATCGCTATTATTAACCAGATTAAATTTGTCTTTATTTCTCATATTTTCCAGCCATCCAAAAGAAATATGTTTATTTGGTTATTGCTTCTGCAATTTATTGTTTTCTAAGAGTAGCAAAAAGATGAAAATGTTACAAAAATATGAAAACCCCCATTTAACAGCGCAAAAATTATATTGAATAAAAATGACTCACCAATCACTCATCCATCACTGCTGCGATAGCAGAATACATATACAAATATATAAAAAATTCAATTGGCGTTAGTCTTTTTTAATTTCTGTTGAAACTGATATTAGAAGTTCCTGGGCCTCCTTAAATGTTTTATCTTGCATAATAACCTTTTCAATTAATTCAAGAGCTTCTTCATATTTTTTAAGAGCGCATAACCCCTTGGCTTGCAAGTATAAAGCAAATTTATAAAAATCATCCTCATTGGAATATCTCTCAAGGAAAATGTTGAAAGTTTCCACAGACTCTGGATATTTCTCTAAAATCAGTAGTACATATCCTTTGTTGTACCATGCCATGTTATCCATTGCATCTAAACGGATAACCTGTTCAAAACAATTCAAGGCCTCTTGATATTGTTCAAGTTCTAACAGGGCCACTCCTTTATTATTCCAGATGGGCACGTACGTTTCGTCAAAGTCCAGTGCCTTATCGAAAAATTCAAGAGCTTTCTGAGTCTTGCCCTGTCCAAGAAAGGCCATGGCTTGTTCATAAAACAATTCCGCTTCTCGATTGGTCATTATTTCACCCCATATTGATTCTTTGTAAACATATCATCCAGAATGTTATATTTCATGAAAATTATTATAACCCTCCAATCTTATTGTTATCTTTGTATGAGTTCATTTATTTCATCTAATATTCTCATGAAATCTTGTTCTTTTTAGGCCTTAATCCTTTCGGATTTAACCAGATATCTGGAAAAAAGTTTTAGAACATAAAGCAAAATGACCAGATTATATTATGATCTTAGCCAATTGGAATTAAAGATAATCTACTAATTTTCAGTCTGCACTCACCAATTTGGAAACAACCGGCCTCACAAAGCAAATAAAACCTTGACTTTCCACATATTCTCTGATTGGAGTGAACAAAGTTTGATCAAAGTATATCTGTTCTCCTGTTTTTTCAGCGAGCCAACCCACCATTAAATCCCTGAATTGCTCTTTAGTAGCATTGGTTAAAAAATAATAATTCTTTTGCCCTTCCGGGGCGAATTCAAATCTTAAACTTATCATGCGCAGTTCTTCCAGTTGCAATTCTTCGAATTGAAGTTCTTCATCGAATTTTTCAGTTACCATAACATTCATCTCCATTAAAATTTATATAAAATCTGGTACTTCTATAATATGAATTTTTAGGAAAGATCTAAAAAAACTTAAAGGTTTAGCAAGTTCAAAGGCTAATCAAAAAATAACTAACAATATAATCAAACAATATAATCATATTAGTGAGGTTACATCAATGGGAATAGATGAACTGGATTTAATTGAAGAGCTCCACCAGATACAAATAAAAAATAAAGAGGAACTAGTAGGAGAAATTCTCAATAAGGCCAAAGAATCTGATTACACTGTTTTACAGTTATGTTCAGTAGTTAATTTATATGTAGCCCAAAGTGGGGCTAGTGGGGAGCTGGAAGTTCCTTTAGAGATAATAAAAGAAATAAGATAATCAAAGATTTGAAAAATTTGAATTAGTTAATTTTGTTTACCATCCAGAAATTACAAGATATCATCTTCAAAGTCAATATGTTTATCTGAAGAATAGAAAAACCATCTTTTAAGCTACCTTCTCTATCCATATTGTGGTTAATTTATTTCCCAAAAACTTTAAATTATAAAAAAAATTCAATATTTATTGAATTATTTGTGGGAATAACAAAATTTTGAATATTATAATAGATCAACTACTCTAAAACACATTCTACCAATTTATGCTTCCAAAATAGAATTGGTTTTTTCTGTGTTGATTGCATCAAACACTTTTCAAAATATCAGAAAAACCTTTTCATAAAATCCTCCGAATATTGAGCATGTCGGACAGTGAGAGTATTAAACGAAACCGCTCCTATTTCCATTACAAAGTTCTCCACGGCCTGTATAGAAGGTGCTTCGACTACAACTAAAATGGTATGATCCAAGGCCACGCTCAGATTAATCAAAATTTTGACTTCCAGTCTCGCTGCCACCTCTTTCATTTTGCTATACTGTTCCTTAAACTTCTTCCTAACCTTATCGTTGTACATAGGACACATCTCTGGGGAATGTTCATGTCCAAAATAAACAATGGCATATTTTCACATTTTTTTTAATTCATAAATATGCATGAGACAAGTAAATTCACTCATTTATTTATTTTTTCTTCTAATTTTCCTTTTATTTCTTTACCTGAAACCATAAAAAAACACCGACAAATTTGGGTAATCAGTATATATAATTATAATAAATTATGACTAAAATAAGTAATTATATTTTGTATTGGGGTTCTTAATGGGTTATATTTTCTAATTGCAGTACCTGAACAATAAATAATTTCAGTACTCATAATTAAAATCGTCTTTTACTCAATTATTCTCTTTAATCAATTATTTTGTGACGGAAATCAAAACAATCCACTGAATTGTTCAACCAACTCGACAATCTTTATTTCACGATTTTTGTTCCAGATTATGATCCCTGTTCCGATGACTGTTCCGCCTTTAGATTGGCATATTTTCTTCATCTGGGAGATTGCGCGATTTCCACCTGTCCAGTTAAAGGGTAAACCTTTGGTAACAAAACAAGCTATTTTTTTATCCTGTAGCGATGGAAGCCTCCTCATGTAGGCTGTCATTACCGCTGAAAGGGAAAATGCCTGTACTGGAGCGCCAAATATTAGTGCATCATATACATCGACCTCGGGTCGGGATTCGAACTTAACATTTTTTGCTCTAGGGGGCACGTCACCTGCAGGTATTACCCTTTCGACTTTAGTCGAATGTCCTTCCGCCGAGAGCTTCTCCTTGAGTGTTTGGGCAACAGAATAGGTATGTTCTGTTTGTGAATGAACGATAATTCCGATGTTCATAGTTTAAATCCTCCTTTTTATCCGTTTTCACTATATGATTTATTTATAATCTTCTCTTCATATCTTAAATTTTTTCTGATCAAAAATTGCAATTAGAATACAAAATATCTATTAAAAAAATCTAAACTTTGTGGATAATTCATATTTCCTATTATTAATTCCTTCACGATTTATAAATATTGATCTGGTTACCATATATACTGGAAGCAATCTTGCGACTTATATTATTTATAGAAGTTTATATTAGAGATGTTTCAGAAAATAAAAACAGATAACATGGATTGCATTAATTCCTAGGAAATGCTAATTGTAAGAGAAGGAGGGATAAATTATGAAAGATGGGAAATGTCCAAAATGTGGCTCCGAGAATGTTTACACCCACGATACAGGTATTAGTTATGATGAAGACGAAATATATATCTATTTAGATGGGACAATATGCGAATATGACTCCTATATTTGTACGGAATGCGGTTATTTTGAGAATTACATTCGGGAAAAAGACATAAGGGGAGTCAACGTGTTTGAAAAAGTGGCCCAAGAATGGGATAAAGTGGGCTGGTAAAAGGTGCAGCTTTTTTGGAGAGGGGTAAAATGACTGAACCAATAAAAGAAGTAAAAGAATTAGATAAGAGCTATATAGAATCAAAATCCAAAGAACTTAGAAAATTTAGAGAGATAGAGACTGTCTTAGATGAATATGTTACTGAAATTGGGAGAAGCAGGGAATTAAATGTCTTAAATTTCAGCATGGAAATGGGCCATATCATCATTTTCCTGGCTGAAAACGACAAAGAAGGGATTTTATTTAACCTCCTCACAGACTATCTAACCAAAATCATAGACAAAGGAAAGATAATTAGGCAGGAAAAAGGTCTTTAGACCCTACTTACTAAGCTTTCTTTTCTACTTCACATAATTCTTCTAATACTTTATTAATTCGAAAACAATGTCCCACGAATGCTAGACTGGAGAGTCATATTTTCATTCCACAAAATCGAACACCATAACCAAATTATCAATTAAAAAAATCGGAGAAAAAAATATAAAATTTTATAATTTATTCTCAATCAAAAAAAATAACCAAAAATCTCTCCAAAATCGATTTTATCGACTTTTTTATCTTTATACTGAGTGTATATTTCTTTTTTTCCTTCTGTGAGATGTTTTGACATGATTCCGTGTTCTATTGATAAACTGGCTTCTATATATGCGGCCAGTGTGTCACAGACTTCGATGAGTTCTCCGTCGATTGGTGAAAATTTGTTATAGTTATATTTATTGTTTATTTCTTTGATTGAAACCTTCCTAATTACTCCATGTTCTCTGATTTTGTTTTCAAATTCATTTACTGTGAAATAGTTCATTTCTTCATGCCAGGATAATGGGAGTAATGGTAGTAACTCTTCTTCCATCTGATTTTGTTCATACTCCTTTATTATACCATCCAATCCTTCAACTGAAGTTTTTACTGGTGAGACTATATCTCGTGTTAGGACTTCTGGTAGATCATGGAATAAGCCTCCGTAGAAGTTATTGTATAATCGCTTATCGCAGGCTTCAATCTCCAGTGAAGATAGATATGATATCATGGCCACTATGAGCATATGGCCCAAAACTGAGGTTTCAGGTATTCTTGGAGTGTTAGCCCACCTTTTTTGAAATCGTAGCTGCCCGCAAATATCAATAAATCCATAAGATTTTTTGCCACGCGAAAATTTCTGGACACCCACCAAATCATAGTGATCCTGGATCCTATCTTCTATATCCCTCTTTGTCTGCTCTATACCGTAAATGAATGGGCTGGTATTATATATAATTCTAAATTCCCAATCTGTTGCCAGATAATGGGCCGCACGAAGTATACTCTTCTCAAAGGCAGAATATTCACTGTCAGCTATATATTTTCTGAAATTCTGTTGAAAACCCTCATCTAAGCCCCTAATCTCATCCTCAAGCTCACCAAGAACATATTCATTTAATTTA
>VGTM01000046.1 GCA_016874685.1 Methanobacteriota archaeon | reverse complement strand
TTTGGTGAAGTTGTCGTGATTTCCCTTAATTAAAATGATTTTCTCTACATGTTCTCTTAAAAAATCTATGAAACTTATGGCTTCTTTCCATTCCTGTCTGCCTATTCTACCAAACTGGTGTTTTAAATCTCCGTTGATTATAATTGTGTCGGGATCCGTTGCTGAAAAAATGTCCTCTAGCCTGGCGATGATCTTCTCATATTGGAATTTAGGAACCATAATCCCCTCTGCATTAAGGGCTTCTTCATAACCGAGATGTAGATCAGATATAATCAAATTATCTCCAATACTAAGCGCCAGATCAACTATTTTAGCTCCATAAATATCTTCAAATTTCATTTTAGATTCCTATAGTTCTCTCGTTTAGCTTAATTATTTTGATATTTCATGTCAAATGATGTGCAACTATTTTTCTAATAAAAAGTTATTTAAAGTTTTTGTTAGAAAACAAATGAAATTTAATAAATGAATATCATAAATTCCAATTTAAATCATTTTTTAGGTCTAAATTAATGTTTAGTTTACCATGCACGAATAAACACCAAAATAAAAATCGTACCAAGAAACATATTGTTTGGTGAGTATGTAAACCCACCAGGTGCTCCAGAAAACCTCAAGCACCGCAGCGATAGCAAAAAGGAGTATAATTTTTAGTATCAACGGTAAAAAATCGCCTATAAAGTCTTTTTTAAATTTATTTGGTCTTCGCATTCTGATTGAAGTTATAAACGATCCGTAAAACATTAAAAATGCGTCTATCGCTAATAGTCCAGCTAAAAGTTCAAAATATAGGTGGAATGATCCCAAAAGTATCAAAATACTTTTAAATATTCCCACTTTAACAATTAAGAGGTAGGTGATAGCCCCCGTAAATGAAAATAGTCCCACCAGAATAACTGGAATAATTGCTATGCCTGTGAATATGCATAAAAAAATAATTAATACATTATTTATAAATATATTATAGGATACGGCGCCCAAATAATAAATAAATTGGTTTATGAGATAACTGAAAGTAATATTTTGGGGTAAACTTATCTTAGCTTCTATATCGCCAAGATAAAAGCCTCCATTAAAAATCTGAGTAGCTTGATCAGGTTTAAAATATGCAAAGAAAAATCCTGAAATATAAAACAAAATACCCACTAAAAATACTTTTCTAGAGGGTAAAAACCCATATATAAACTTTTTTATGATTTTTTTATTAATATGTGAGGATTTAAGAGGATGCATATTATTATTTTATTAAAGAATCTCTATTTATTTAGTCTTTTTTGCTCTCCCCCTGAAGTGTACAATGTTGTAAGATGATCTCAACTACTTTTTTTCAGCCATTTTATTCTGTTGTTGAATGTGAATTGGAAGAATTTGATTGATTTATTGAATTTTTTTTAAATTTTTGCAATGATTCATTCCAATTTTGCAGCATTAACTCGGATTTTTTTAAAAAACTTTAAAATCCCTCGTATTCCGGCACTTACAACTCAAATATCAAATTTCTATCTTTCCTTCATGATATTAAAATATCAATTACCTTAAATTTTTTGAACAATAAGGAGATGGGTGAGATTCAAATGATAAAATATAAATGCGATGATAATAAAGTAGGTTGGGGAAATAATAAACCAAATGGGGTGATAACAAATGAGGATGGGGTGATATGATTCCAAATTTAAAAGCTGCAATGAAATCTTCTCGTAATAATAAAGAATCTTTTTTTACAGGTGTACAGGATAAAGGGAGAAGAATAATAGGATTACTAATTATAATAGTGGGAATATTTTTAACTATTCGTTTTTTTGTTGATTCTTCAAACCCATTACCCGGAATTGGATATGTGTGTATAGCAACATTCTTAATAACATTAGTTGGAACCTATTTTATGACAGAAAATTGGGACTTAAATGATGGAGAATTTAGAAAAGCTATAACCATTTCAGTTTTATTAGTATTTTTTCTTTGTATGACATATAGTGAGGAAATAATCATAAATCCGACTAATACAGCGACTATTCTCAGTAGTACAGCTACTATAACCGAAACAGGTGCTGAAACGGCTACTCAGACCGGTACTCCGACAGATATTAAAACTGATACTCAGAAAGCTACTCAAACAGATACTAAAACCGATACTCAAGGAGATACTATAACTCAAACAAATTTTCGACAATCATTATTCACAAATTTTTGGGCTGTAGTTCTTGCCGTTATAGGTTTTTACTCTATTTCCAGAGGATTAGAAAATCTTAAAGGTCACAAAAAAGATTAATGTTTAAAGAACTCGTAGCTAAACTTGTGAATATCCATTACAAAGTCTATCCAATGCCACTCAGATTTAATAAACTTTAATAAACACGATATAAAGAATCTAATAGATATCCATTTCAAGATTCTAAAAATATTTAAATACCTGACAAATATTAACAACTAAAACAGTTTAAAGCATAGATCTTCTATTTTAGCTCTCAAATCTTCGATAGCAATATCTTTTAGGATTGCTGCCATCATAGCTCCGCCCGCACCTACTCCTTCTTTTACAGAGCCTTTTAAGTAATTTTTTAATCCTTCATGAGTGGATTTCTCAAATTCAGGGTCAATAGCGTAGATAGGTGTATTAGATATCTGTCGGGATATGTAATTTATATCTGAAGTTTCGTCTTCTGCAACAAATATTGTGGTGGCTATACAGATTTTATTCAAATCGAATTCAGGGGCCAAACTCCTAATAACCGCTGTTATAGCTGTCATCTGAGTGCCTCCTGCTAATGTAACTGGAACCTCTGATCCAACTGTAAGTCCAGCAACAGCCGGGATCATTGGGTCTCCCACAACTTCTATAGCTTTAAAAGGATCATCTCTAAGATCGCCCGCCCCATATCCTGCGCTCTTTAAACCCTCTTCAACAACAGATTGCTTTAATGTGTGGGGATTTTCAGGCGTGCTTCCACTTACCTTACGTTGGGCATCATATCCCATAGCTGTTAAAACTCCTAAAGCTGTGGTTGTGCCTGCAGGAGTACTCTCACCAATTATCAGATGATCTGTAAGTTTTGAAAGGGTTTTTCCAATAATTTTTCCTTTCTTAAAGATTCGTTCTGCATTGGATACCACCTTTCCCGTGCGAATATCCTCTCCAGGTTTATCATTTATATTGATGTAGGGAAGGTTTGGTTTTATGGAAGCTCCTGCATCAGCCACCATAATAGGAATATCAGCGAGTTCTAGTGCAGCCTTTGTTATTACGGCCGGTGTTGGTGTGGCTTCACCTCCGACCACTGTTTTTGGTATCTCTGGGAGGCATCTTGGCTCTCCACAGATTACAAGTTCAACATCGGCTGCTGGGGTGTAATCTGTAAGCTGAGAAGTTGCACCTGCACCAGTTATCCCATCAATATTAGATGTTTTTGTGCTTGCGATAACACATAAAAATAGGGGATTTTTGTTTCTTAATTGATAGAAGATCTTCGATGAACCATAGCATTTTATGTTATTATTCATAATTTCACCACTGATTGCTAAAAGATAATCAGTATAAGTTTATATTCAATATATACGTCAATATTCAATAAGTTTGTTAGCAGTTAAATATAAATTTTAATTGTATATGGCTGCTTTTTACTGTTATTAATTTTAAAAATCTTATATTAATTTTAAAAAAAATAATAAAAAAAATAAAATAGGGAATTAATCCCTTATTTCCTTTTTGGCATTATAAACCCGTTAAATATCATTAGAACTGCTAGTGCGAAAATTCCCATAGGAATTCCAGTTGGTTGCATAGGTACAGTTTTCTCTTGTGCATTGATTGTCAATGTTCCAATATTATTTAACAAGTCCGGATCGTAGGTGATGGTGCTTACGTGGGGTTTAAAGACGAATTTACCGGTTCGAAGAACCTTCACATCCAGGAAGAGGTAAGGATCTCCCACTGGCACGTCTCCCAGATTCCAAGTGACTAATCCAGTGTTCGGGTCATAGGCAAAGGTTCCATCTCCGCTTATACGTACCAGCTCCATTCCAGGAGGTACTATACAGGTTAAAACCACCTTTTTCGCTGTGTCCGGGCCATGATTACCCACTTTGAAGGTTATGGTTATTATCTCACCTACATAGGGGTTGTTTTTACTGGATGTGATTATCACGTATATGTCTGCTTTTGGCACGTAGATCTTCTCGTCAGTAGCTGAAGCCTGTTTAGGATATTCATTGTGAGTTTCAGTTACTGTGTTTACTATGCCTTCTGGAATACCAGCTCTCTGTGCGTTTACGGTTGTGGTTAAGGTGATATCTCTAGTGCCAACAGCAAGTGTTCCCAAGTTCCAAGTGACGGTTCTGCTTGCAGGATTATAGGTTCCACCATCAGAAGCAGATACAAAATCAAGACCCACTGGCAGCACATCAGTCACAATCACATTGCTAGCATCGTTTGGACCAGTGTTGTCCAGGTGTATGATGAATATCACTGTGTCTCCCACATTGGCCATATGATCAGTTGTGTTATCACTTTTGGTCATGGTTACCACGGCTTTTTTGACTGGGATGTCATGTGGATCAGTGCCAATATTGGTATAAGGGTATTCAGTTTGAGTTTCAGTGCAAACATTAGGATCAATGACGTCTCCGGCTTTCAAGGCGTTGACCTTGGTGGTCAAAGTCACAGTCCGGGAAGTTCCAGTGGCAATAGTGCCCAGGTTCCAGGTAACTGTACCACCTACGTTAATTCCACCATCACTAGCTGAAACGAAGCCTAAACCAAGAGGAATTACATCAGTTATCACAACCCCAGTAGCATCATTAGGACCCACTGTGTTATCCACGGTAATGGTGAACACCACTTCATCATCCACATTCACACTACCTGCAGGTGTATGTGACTTAGACACTACAACATTAGCTGCAGCACTAATCACTATGTCTGCAGGACCGTATGGTGAAGCCTCATTTGTAGTCTGGTCATCTACTGTTGCCATGACATGAGATGTGCCCACTGCATTAGCAGTGAAAGTGGATAGTGCTTGACCATTGGTAGTGACTGTGGGATTCAAACTTAGTGTTCCTAAAGGTGGCCCTTGGAAACTGAACGTTACTGAAGTTCCATCAGGAATATGTCCTAATGAAGAGGTGTCTGTACCGTCACTATTATCAGTAAGATAAGCTCTGACAGTTGATTGTTGGCCATTGTAAATTGATGATGGTTGAGCATTTATCTTAAGCACTAACCAGGGATTAGCATCCACTAAAGGTCCTGATGTTCTGCCGGTTGTGGCTGGGTTGATGTTACTTCCCCACCAGTTATTTTCGGCGTTGATGCTTACAAGCGAAGCAGCAACCACATCAGGTAAAGTATTACCCAGGATTCGGTTGAAGTGTAAGCCTTGTGGTGTTGGTACGTTAGTTGTTGAGTAGACTGCACCGCCGGAACCTGCTGCTCCGGCAACACCAGCATTTCCATTAGACCCCCCAGTTCCAGTTCCTTTAGAACCCCCAGCGCCCCCAACTCCGGGGTTGCCCAGCTGATTTACAATCAAGTTGTTGCTGGTCACTGTCAGGTAGCTGCCACCGTGGTAGATACCAGCACCAGAACCGGCGTTTCCACCAGCACCGCCGTTACCACCATTACCAGAAGGAACATATACCCAATGAGGAGGCAAAGGAAACAGAACCCAATAGCTCCATCGATCGCTGCCTTTACCACCAGCACCACCAGTACCACCGTTACCACTAAGGTTGGATGTTACTGTAGATTCTGTGATTTGCAGATAGTTGGAGTTGAAGATTCCTCCAGCATTACCACCAGCACCGCCAGATCCACCATCACCACCATTATGTGGTTGGAGACCCCGTTCGGCCGCGTTTCCACCAGTGCCACCGTTACCGCCGTTACCAGCTACATTGTTAGCAATTTCGGTGGTGTAAATTTCCAGGTGGCCGTTGTTGTAGATAGCACCACCTTCACCACCAACTCCACCAGGATGTCCGCTGAAACCATTAGGGTGGATAACCAATACACCATCGCCTCCACTTGATCCACTGCCACCGTTTCCAGCGGTGTTGGAGTTGATTTCAGAATTGGTTATAGTAGCAGTTCCAGTGTTATAGATTCCTCCACCTGAACCACCGGTACCACCAGTGCCTCCTACTATTATTTTAGTTCCACCCGCACCAGCGTCACCAGCGAAGTTGTCATGAATCTCAGTATCGGTCAGGATCATGGTTGCAGTATTATAAATAGCACCACCGTTACCACCGTTACCACCATCACCAAATGTGACACCATCACCACCATCACCAGCTAAGTTGTTGTACAGTTCACTGCCAGTTATGATAAGTGGTCCAGTACTGTAAATAGCACCGCCGTGTCCTCCATTGAAACCATTGGAATGGAAAATTAAAAATGCGTCGGCTCCATTTCCAGCCCGGTTATTGTAAATATCACAGTCAGTTATGACTACTGTTCCAGTACTGTAAATAGCACCGCCGTCACCACCAATGCCTCCATAAAAAGAGGTGTCCCCATCACCAGCTTGGTTATTTCGAAGCACACAGTTTATGAGGTATACTGTGCCCCCATCATTCCATATCCCACCTCCATTTTCCCCCTCCGGAGAAAATAAAGTTCCATCGGGAGCGTGACCATTCTGGAAGATGATGTTGTAGAAGTAGGCTGTGACTCCGGGAAGAATGTGAATAACCCTGCCGCTGTCGCTACCATCGATTGTAGCAGTACCTCCGTTCATGACTTCAAAGGTTAAATCTTTGTCTATTTCCAGATTTTCGTAAAAAGTATTCCCATCTTCTAATCTGATGGTGTCACCGCTGATAGCATGGTCCATAGCGTCCTGAATGGAAATGGTTGTGGAATAAACGAGTACTCCTCCCCTCCAAACTTCAGGGTCGGGTGATAATTGAGAAGAATTAATTGTAATGTTGTCAGTTGTATTGTTGTCTGCTGCCTGTTCTGCAATGTGCAGTGGTTGGCTATCCTGTGAAATTTCTGCTGCTGCAACAGCTCCACACGCCACCAAAACGAATACAATTGCAAATACAGACAATATTAACTTTTTTTGAATATTTTTTTGCAGTTTTTCACCTCCTTTTAATTTTTAGTATTTGAATGATTTCTAAAAGTCATCACATAAAAAATTATCCATTCAATAATCATAATTTGCAAAAATATCTCAACTACAGAAAAATAATAAATATAACTCAAATATTAATACTAAAAACCCGATTAAAATGCTTTTTAGTTGTTAAAACTGAATAAAATAAAGTAAATAAAATATAAATATTTAAAACCGACAGGTTCTTAATTTCATTTTAATGATGGAAACTTAGATAAATTTTAGTTTAAAGTAATATTAAATAGGGGTAATAAATAAATTTAAAAAATACATTTATTTGGACGATAATTGATAAAAATTAAATTATAAAATTGCATTATTAAACTAAAATAACTATAAAAATCAATAAAATGTTTGAAAGATGTAAACTGTGTGATATAATTGATATGTATAGGACTTGAAGGAACTGCAGAAAAAACGGGTGTAGGAATAGTAGATTCAGACGGCTCAATACTCGCATCAGTTGGTGAATCATTGATCCCAGCAAGTGGTGGTATTCATCCCAGAGAAGCTGCTGAACATCATGCCAATGCATTAATTCCCCTTATAAAGGATGCGCTTAAGGAATCTAAATTAAATCTGGGAGATATAGATCTTGTAGCCTTCTCCAGAGGCCCTGGACTTGGACCTGCCCTTAGAACTGTTGCCACAGCCGCAAGATCCCTCTCACTTTCACTTGATGTTCCCATAGTTGGTGTAAACCATTGTATAGGACATGTAGAAATTGGAAGATTAACCACTGGTGCAGAAGATCCTATATCCCTCTATGTAAGTGGTGGAAACACACAGGTAATTGGTTTTGACGCCGGAAGATATCGGGTTTTTGGTGAAACACTGGATATAGCTATCGGGAACTGTCTTGACCAGTTTGCACGATCTGTTGGTCTTGGACACCCTGGAGGTCCCCTCCTTGAAAAAATCGCTTTGAAATCATCGAACTATCTAGATCTTCCATACACAGTTAAAGGAATGGATTTATCCTTCTCAGGACTTTTAACTGCAGCAATAAGAAAATATGAGTCAAGTAGCTCCCAAGAAGACGTCTGTTACAGCTTACAGGAGACTGCCTTTTCCATGCTTGTGGAAGTAACTGAGAGAGCTCTTGCCCACGCTAAAAAACAGGAAGTAATGCTCTGTGGAGGCGTAGCTGCAAACAGCCGCTTACGGGAGATGCTTAATATAATGTCTGAGGAACATTTCGCAGATTTTTTCATGCCTCCAGTTGAATATTGTGGAGATAACGGTGCCATGATAGCCTGGATGGGCCAACTAATGTATAAACATTGCCTGAATCAGGATGTAACTGATACCACTGTTATCCAGAAATACAGAACTGATGAAGTGGATGTTCCATGGATGAAGGTTTCAGAGAAGCATCTAAAACTCCCAGCAGAAATCGCAGCAAAAGGAGCAGAAGCCAATCTTTATGAGGATAAATGGTTGGATCATGAAGTTTTAATAAAAAAAAGGATAAAAAAAAGCTACAGAATATCTGAAATTGATCAGTATTTGAGAAAAACCCGGACAAAAAAAGAGGCAAAGCTTTTAAGTGAAGCCAAGAGATGTGGAGTTCGAACACCCCTTGTTTATGATATAGATAGAGCTGAAAACGCTTTGATAATTGAAAAGATCAATGGAAACCTATTAAAAAATATATTCAAAACTGCGTCTCTTGATGAGATAAAAAATAAATGTAGGAAAATAGGTGAATACATTGGAAAGCTTCATAACTGCGGCATAATCCATGGAGATCTCACCACGTCAAATATGATTGCAGATAAAGACGAGACGGCTTTTAAAATAGTTTTTATAGACTTTGGTTTAGGGAAATTCTCGGATCTGGTAGAAGATAAGGGTGTTGATCTTTTAGTATTTAAAAAAGCCATAGGAAGCATTCACTATGAGATTGCAGAGGAATGTTTCAAGGCAATTTTGGAAGGATATGAAATTGCTGATGATTATGGGGAAATTGTTGAGAAGGTAAGTGAGATTGAAGGAAGAGCTCGTTATACAACGCTTTAAAAAATTATCAAAAATGATTTATTGACTAAAAAATTATATTTGATTCTGATCCTAAATAACAATTGATGAATGAAAAAAATGATCCTGATTTTAGGATAAAAAGATATCGACTGCCACTAGATGCCTTTCTTATTGCACCAAAAGTAGAACCACCTCCAGAAGACCTAATAGATGAAAAAACGTGGGTTTCAATTATTCATTTACCTGATGATGTAAGTTTTCGGACTTCGGATCATCATGGTACTGAATTAAGATTAATGCATGAACTCTGGGGATCACTAATAAATCAATTAGGAGAAGATGAAAGCGATGTTTTGTGGCATGTAATTCTTGATATCACAGATGAATTTCAAAGTTCTTTAATTAACTTATTATATGGATTCTATCGTGTTTCAGCGACTTGTCTAAGAAGTGCTTTAGAAATATCAGTCTATGGTTCCTACTTTCAGTTATCAGGAAAAATTGATAATTTCAAATCCTGGAGAAATGGTGCTCATGAAGATGACAAATTTAAAAAAATAATACGGTTTGGAAATGTTTGTGATCAACTGAACAATCAAAAAAGTTTAGAATCTATTCAAAATTATCTTAAAGATCTCTTTGAATTTTCATTATTTAATCAAAAAAATTCAAAAACCGAAGAAGGCTGGGCTAGACAATTATTTTCCAAATTGAGCAAATATTCACATTTAAGGCCTACATATACATCAGGAACTATGTGGGAAGGTAGTACTGGACCTGTTTACATACCAAATTCGTTTGGAAAGGTTTATGCACTATACTTTGATACCATGCTATTGATTTATGTACTAATAAAACTTTCAAGACCCCAAACTGGTTTATCAGATGATTTAATTGAAAAACTTTTCAGCCCAAAAAATATAATACCCGCAAAAATAGCTTATTCCTGTTTTTGTTTTTTATGGCCGGAACATGAAAAAAAAATATATGAGGTATACCATGAACAAATATCAAAGCATATTGAATACCTTAACAAATCTAAAAGTGTTAAATAATAACCTTTTAGAAAAAATAATTTTAATGAGTTGTTTGTATGAAGATAAACTTTATAACTGGTAACAAACACAAAGTAGATGAAGCCCAAAATATCTTCAGTAATTTTGGCATTGAAATTAAGCATGTGAACCTTGGCTATCCAGAGATTCAAGGAGAACTTGAGGATGTGGCCAAATACGGTGCAAAACATGCTGCAATGCAACTAGGAAAACCCGTAATTGTTGAAGATGCTGGTCTTTTTATAAAAGCCTTAAACTGGTTTCCCGGAACATATTCGTCTTATGTTCAGGAAACTATTGGTAATAAGGGTATTTTAAAGCTCATGGATAATGTTAAGGACAGATATGCCGAGTTCAGGTCGGTTGTTGGATTCTGTAAGCCCAACTCCGAGCCCGAGATTTTTTTTGGTGTTGTCCGTGGACATATATCATACAAGGCGCGTGGAAAGTATGGATTTGCTTTCGACCCCATTTTTTATCCTGAAAGGTGTGATAAAACCTTCGGAGAGCTTACAATAGAAGAGAAAAATCAATTTTCTCATCGTAGAAATTCGCTTGAAAAATTTGCATTATGGTATAGAGGTGATTAAATGGTGATAAGTCCTGAATGGATTGAATACTCAAATGAAGAGATCGAAGATTTAATTTTAAAGCTTAGAAAAGAAGGTCACTCAACAAGTATGATCGGAATAATACTCCGTGATCAGTACGGAATTCCAGATATAAAACGGGTGACAGGAAAGAAAATAACCAAAATCCTGGAAGATCATAAACAGGGGCTTGAATATCCTGAAGATCTTATGAATCTTATAAGAAAAGCCGTAAACATAAGAGATCATCTGGAAGAAAACCCTAAAGACCTTCACACCAGGAGAGGTTTGCAGATTATTGAATCCAGGATAAGGAGACTGGTTAGATATTACACGGGAGAAGGTGTGCTCCCTGAAGGATGGAGATATGACCCAAAACAAGCAGCACTACTTGTTAAATAGAGCCGATGAAGCTTCCAATCTTTTAAAGAAGCATATAGACCAGGATCATGTGGTGAGAATAATCTCTCACAATGATTCTGACGGAATTTCTGCAGCAGGGATAATGTGCAACGCTATATCCCAGCAGAAGGGCAAATTCCATGTTACCATAGTTCCACGGCTTAGAGAAAGCTTCTTAAAAAAAATCCAGAATGAAAAGTACAAACTATTTGTTTTCTGTGATATGGGAAGTGCAAGCCTGGATTCTATAAGCCGGCTCAATGGTGAAGTAATAATTGCAGATCATCACCAGACAACAAGCCCTGATAATGAAGAAGATGAGAAAATCGTCCATATAAACCCCCACCTATTTGGATTGGACGGTACACGGGATATAAGTGCGTCTGGAGTCTCTTACCTAGTTGTGCGCCAGCTTCAAACTAAAAGTTTGGCCGATCTTGCCCTGGTTGGTGCTTATGGTGATATGCAGTGTGCAGATAATATAATAGGTATTAATAAAATGATAGTTGATGATGGACTTAAGGCTGGTGTTTTGGAGGTCCATGATGAACTGAAAATTTCCTATAAAAATGAAGAACCGCTATATAAATCTCTGGCATATACCTTCAACCCCGCCCTAGAGGGGATTTCGGGGGATATGGAAGGTTCTATGGAATTTCTAGAAAGAATTGGTCTATCATACGGAATTAAATTTAATGATTTAGGTGATGAAGAGAGAGACATCCTAAAGGAAGCACTCATAGGGAAAAATCCCAAAATATTCGGTACTGTTTACAGTATACCCCAAGAAATCCCTACGCTTAGAAATGTGGAGGATTACTCCAATATTCTGGATGCCTGTGGTAAAAATAAAAAACATGGAATTGGATTGAGCATATGTCTGGGTGAAAGGGATGACAATGTAAATGAAGCACTGCAATTTCTAAAAAAATACCAGGACAACCTCATAAAAGGCTTAGAATGGATAAAAAAAGAGGGTTCTATCAGTTTAGATAACATACAGTACATTTACACTGAAGACAAAATGAGAAAAAGTATAATGGGCACATTATCAACTGCAGGGCTTGAACTTCAAATTCTAAATCCAGAAAAACCAGTATTAGCCATATCCCGAATGGACAACCTCATAAAAGTTTCTGCAAGAACCAGTTCAGATCTTATAAATAAGGGTGTAAATTTAGGATATGCTTTAGGAGAAGCCTCAAAAAGCTTCAATGGTGCGGGTGGGGGGCATAACATAGCTGCAGGGGCTGTGGTACCATACAAAGACATGGGTAATTTCACGAACATTGTAGATGAAATCGTGGGAAAACAGGTTGAAAAAGCCCTGAAAATAGAGTAATAAACTGTAATTAAAAATTTAATTTTTTATTTGGGGATTTAGATGTATTTAACAAGAATCGAAGAAGAGATGTTTGAAGGAAAGCATGGTGATGCTGTCCGAAAAAGTATGGAGATCCTGGTGGCTTTAGGGGATATTTACGAAGCAGAAAAGCTTATTAACATAACTTCTGCCCAGGTATCTGGCGTATCCTATAAAACAATTGGTGATGCTGGTCTGGAGTTTTTAGAGGACATGGCAAAAGATCCAAAAGCAAAAACAAATGTCCCTGCAACCCTAAACCCCGCAGGAGTTGACCTGGAAATATGGAAAGAACTGGGATTTTCAGAGGAATTCACCAAAAGGCAGCTTAGAATAATTGATGCATATAGAAAAATGGATGTTATGACAACCTGCACCTGCACACCTTACCTTATCGGGAATGTGCCCACAATTGGATCCCATGTTGCCTGGTCTGAATCTTCGGCTGTAGCTTATGCTAATTCCGTTTTAGGTGCTATGACAAACAGAGAAGGCGGCCCGGGAGCACTTGCAGCAGCAATCTGTGGAAAAACACCAGAATATGGTTTCCACTTAGATGAAGAAAGACTTGCAAATTTGCTGGTGGAAGTTGACGCTGAAATTGCAGGGGCAGATTACGGGGTAATTGGTCATATTGTTGGAAAGACAGCGAAAGATGGTGTTCCATACTTTATATTTAAAAATAGGCCATCAGCTAATGAGTTAAAGAGTTTAGGTGCGGCCCTTGCATCCTCAGGAGCTGTTGCGCTTTATCATGTTGAAGGAGTCACCCCAGAATATGAAAATGCATTTAGGGGTCTGAAAAACGAAAAAAGCGAAAAAATAAGTATTGACAGACAGACCATAAATGATATAAGAGATAAACTATCTACAACCGCTGAAAAACCAGACCTCATATGTCTTGGATGTCCACATTCTTCTCTTGATGAAATTAAAAACATCACTGACCAATTGCGTGGCAAAAAATTAAAAAATGAGCTCTGGGTATGCACATCCATCCTAATGAAGGCAGCTGCAGATCGAATTGGTTATTCCAACACAATAGAGAAGGCAGGTGGAAAAATCGTCTGTGACACCTGTATGGTTGTCTCCCCCATCGAAGAGCTTGGCTTTGAAGTTATTGGAGTTGACTCTGCCAAAGCAGCTAATTATATTCCTGGGATGTGTGGATTAGGCGTTGTTTTTGATGATTTCAAGAATTTGATGGTTGAAAAATAAGAGAGAATTTCTCATACATATTTGTATATCAAATGTAGTTATCCCTCCCTTTAGAGCCCTAATTCTATTGATCTTCCCTATATCGTCTCTTTATCGATCCTCACAATAACTGACAGTTTATAAAATGCATAGATCAAGAGAACATTTACTACTAAATATAAAGCGATTAACAAATCATCAATATAATCATAAAATGGAGACGGAAACGCTGTATTCAAAAGATCTAATAATCTGCTCAAAGCAAAGATCAGCATAGTGACGGCATAAATCTTAAAAGATAATATGCTAGCCTCTAAATGAGTGAAGATCAAACCTAAAGCTACTTCCTTATACTTCAATAGATTCAAATAGATTTTTACGGGAAAATAAAACGTAGAAAATGTTACTATGATTACTATCAGAGAAACTAAAATGTCCATGTGCTTTCATCCCCCCCCATTAATCTCTCGAGCAGAAATGTGAATATAAATAGGGTAAGTGCATTTAAATTTAATATAATTTCCGCAAGTAGCCCACCTCCGAAAATAACAAAAATTATGCCTGTTAAAAAAGTAAATAATGCGGCTATAACCAGTAATCCAAAAAGATTTATGGCTCGTTTTTTATGTAGAAAAACCATTGAAATAGCTATTTCTTTATTTTTCAGCGTGTTTAACAGCTTAAAAGCTGAGTAAAATAGCAATATTGCTAATATAAAACTTAATAATCGTTCAATGAATAGTTCATCCATGAAAACCATGTTTACAATTCCTTATGAATATGGTTGTTATTAGATGTTGTTTATTTTATTTATATCTAACACTATAAACTTCTTAATTATAGCGTTTCCTTTAATTGAACCTGAATTATTAAATTATAGTTAAGAGCATAACTTATTAGACTTATAGATCAAATAAATCATGGAATATCAGTTTGCATCCGCTTAAAATCACTGTTTCCACTGTTGTATTGAACACATAGTTTAAAAAGTTTTGCACTTGACTATAATATTTTATTAAATATAGGCTCTGTAGAAATCATATAAGTATGATGGGATCACATATCGAGTATTAACCAAAAACTGAAGGTGATCCCATGAGTGATTTAGGTGAAAACGAGTTAATAAGATTTACCCTTGTGGCGTTTGAAGT
>VGTM01000045.1 GCA_016874685.1 Methanobacteriota archaeon | reverse complement strand
AAAATAGACTCAATAGTCTGGAAATTTTTTTGTTGCGTTGTATACCTTTTTTGTTATTTTTGCTTTAAAATAGACTCAATAGTCTGGAAATTCCTACAATGGAATATTATGGCCTCAACCGATTACCTGCTTTAAAATAGACTCAATAGTCTGGAAATTAGCATCAGCAACTGTTTGCCCCGCCTTATGCATCGTGCTTTAAAATAGACTCAATAGTCTGGAAATTTTTATCGGTAATGCTTTTATATTATTTCGTAATTGTGGCTTTAAAATAGACTCAATAGTCTGGAAATTGATTATCACTATCTATTAGTACTGTTGCTGTATTGTGCTTTAAAATAGACTCAATAGTCTGGAAATTTCGCTGTCCTTTAATATTCAACGTCTCCTTTATGTGCTTTAAAATAGACTCAATAGTCTGGAAATGACAATATTGATGAAGAAGATTTTGGTGATATATACGCTTTAAAATAGACTCAATAGTCTGGAAATGATCTATCAGAAAACACAGTTAGAAGACATATAGCTGCTTTAAAATAGACTCAATAGTCTGGAAATTTGTGTTCATATTGCTTGCCACTTTTAGTCTGTGCTGGCTTTAAAATAGACTCAATAGTCTGGAAATTTATATCTACTGCTACACCGTTCTCGTCATAGACAAGCTTTAAAATAGACTCAATAGTCTGGAAATTCATGAAACCGTGGCTGTCGCAATATACTTTCATATTGCTTTAAAATAGACTCAATAGTCTGGAAATGGAGCTACAGGTGCTAAAGGTGATAAGGGTGATAAAGGCTTTAAAATAGACTCAATAGTCTGGAAATTTCATACTATCACTATTAAGTTCTTCCCTAACCGGGCTTTAAAATAGACTCAATAGTCTGGAAATTTCATTTGCATTTCTGGTTCATCTACGGATTCAGCAGGCTTTAAAATAGACTCAATAGTCTGGAAATACGATGGTTCCACAACCAGCTGATGTCACAATCTACAGCTTTAAAATAGACTCAATAGTCTGGAAATTCAAATAGGAAAGGTGTAAAGAGTATGCAAATCTTTGCTTTAAAATAGACTCAATAGTCTGGAAATGAGGAATCTAAAAAAGAAAAGAGGGGATGAAATATGAGCTTTAAAATAGACTCAATAGTCTGGAAATCAAAAATTTTTTAAACACCTTTTACGACATAACAGTGTGAAAATAAATTTTTGTTGAAATCCTAACCTAAATTATTTTAATAAACTTGGATAATCGTAGGATTTATCAAATAAAAATTTTAATATAAAATGTTGACATAAAAATCATTAAATTATACTTTAACCAGTAATAACAATTAATTCTCAAACCAGAGAATGTGAATATAATGAAATGGAACATACTTTATGAAATGTTTCTTCTGTGATAATATGAAAAATTATCAGAAAATTAAGGAAATCCTGACAAAAAACAGGGGAAAACTAAAAAGCAAGTATAAAGTAAAGAAGATGGGGCTATTTGGTTCTTACGTTAGGGGAGAACAAAGGGAAGATAGTGATTTTGATATACTTGTTGAGTTTGAGGAACCAGTGAGTTTATTGAAGCTCATAAATTTTGAGAACTTTTTGAGAGATATTACTGGTGTTAAGGTGGATGCTATCCCTGAAAAGGATATTCGGCCTGAATTAAGGGAAAATATTCTTAATGAGGTAAGTTATATATGAAAAGAATTTTTAATCTATTAAATGATACTATCAGGTCTATTAGGGCTAAATGGTGAAAAAAATGAAATTCCCAATCACAAGAATGCGGAGATTAAGGAAAAATTCCCGAATAAGAAACATTTTAAGCGAAACTAAGGTTAATCCTGAAGATTTAATATATCCAATGTTCATTAAAGAAAGCCTGAAGGATGGACAGCAAGAAGCCATAGATACAATGCCAGGTCAATACAGGTATTCTCTAGGTGATGCAGTCAATGAAGCTCAAAGACTTGAAGAGAGGGGATTATCATCAATTTTACTGTTTGGAATGCCAGAGGAGAAAGATGAATTGGGTTCGATGGCTTATAATAGTGAAGGCATTGTTCAAATGGCAGTGAGCAGATTAAAGGAAGAAACCGACCTTGTAGTAATAACAGACGTTTGCATGTGCCAGTACACATCCCATGGGCACTGTGGTATAGTAAAAGACGACGAGATTCTAAACGATGAAACCCTAAATTATCTATCTAAAATAGCAATGAGCCATGCAGAGGCAGGTGCAGACATAGTAGCTCCATCTGACATGATGGATGGCAGAGTAGGCGCAATAAGGGAAACACTGGATGAAAATGGTCATGATGACACCCTCATAATGTCTTATGCTGCAAAATATGCATCCTCATTTTATGCTCCTTTCAGGGAAGCTGTAAGTTCAGCTCCATCTTTTGGGGATAGAAAAACCTATCAAATGAATCCATCGAACATTTTAGAAGCTTTAAGGGAAGTAGAGCTCGATCTAAGTGAAGGAGCAGATATAGTGATGGTAAAACCTGCAATGCCATATCTTGATGTTATAAGAATGATAAAAAATGAATTCAATGTCCCAACAGCTGCATATCAGGTAAGTGGTGAATATTCGATGCTTAAAGCTGGTATTGATGCAGGTTATTTAACTGAAGATGCCATATTTGAATCTTTAATATCCATAAAAAGGGCTGGTGCAGATCTTATAATATCACATTATGCACCTTTATTTTTGGAATAATATGAATATTGGAATACTATGAGCGATATAATATTTTTTGGAATATTTAATAAGTCTGATAAGGATACAATAAGAATAATATGATAAAAGATTAAATATATAAAAAGAATTAGATATGATAAGTTATTAAGATAGGTTATAGGAGAAATAGGATTGGATCCAGATTTAGTTTCGAAAATAGCGCAGATTGCATCTGTACTTGAGGTGAGTGGACATCCAAAGCCGGGAAATGTTCACAGAACCCAAGATTTCCATGACATGGTATTTGAAGATTTTATTATAAGTGGAATCATTATAGGGCCCACAATAAGAAAATCTGCAGAGAGAGGCTTAAAATATAAAAATAAACCTGATTCATTACATAAAATACGTTTAGGAGAGCTTATAAAAGAAGCAGTTCTTGAAACAGATAAATGGATAGCTAACAACACAAATTTAGGTATTGTAATGCTTTTAATTCCTTTATCTGCTGCAGCTGGGATGAGCAGTAAATTTGGAGATTTAAGAGATAATGTTAATGAAATTATGAGATCTACAACTCCAAAGGATGCTGTAAATCTCTATGACGCCATAAATATTGCTGATGCGGGTGGTATGGGGGAGCGAGAAGATTTTGATGTTGGAGACGATGCTGCAAAGGAAGAACTCATAAATAAAGAAATTAGTATGTATCAAGTCCTTGATATATCATCTAAATGGGATTTATTATCATACGAACTTACAAAAAGGATGCCTGTGACATTTGAGCTCGGATCTCCAGTATTTAAAAAAGTAAAAGCCGATTATGGAATAAATAAAGCTACTGTTCAAACATTTCTGACGATATTATCCAACCATCCAGATACTTTAATTTCCAGAAAATATGGAGATAAAGTAGCAGATAAGGTCTCAGATGAAGCAAAATCCATATTAGAAGAAGGTGGAGTATTAACAGATAAAGGATTTTCCATGCTTGAAGAATTCGACCTGAAACTTATAGATAATAAACTTAATCCTGGAACAACTGCAGATATAACTGCATCTTCTATAATGACAGCTTTTCTGAATGAATTCGGATTCTCCAGAGGAAATTAGGAAATTATTTAAAGTATGGAGTTGAAATAGTAACAGATTTTGGAGAGTAGATAAAATGCTTCAGACGATCATTGATGAATTACACATTTATGAAAAAAAAGTTTTAAAGGCACTGGAGTCATTAGATTATGAGGCTTCACCTGAGGAAGTTTGTGAAGTCCAAAGTATGGATATAAAGGCAGTCATGAGTGCAGCAGGCTCTTTAGAATCTAAAGGCCTTATAGAGGTTCAGAAGGATTTGAAAGAAGTTATTAGTCTGTCTGATGAGGGTAGGAAATATGCGGAACAAGGTTTACCAGAGAGAAAGATATTAGAAACTCTAAATATAGAAAATAAAATCTTAATGAAAGAGGTAAGCCAAAAAACTGGCCTTGATCCTTCTGAAGTAAAAATAGCAATTGGATGGTTAATCCGGAAGAGGTGGGCCAACATAGATAAAGGTGTTGTTAAAATAACTGAAGAGGGAAAACAAGCTCTCAATAAAGAATATAACGATGAGATACTTCTGGATAAACTGTTAGAATTACAGAAAATAATGCTTTTTAAACCATCCAAAATAATCAAAAGTGGTTTTGATCTCCTAAAACAGAGGAAAGGAATCTTAAAACTAAAAAAAGAATCTAAATACACGTTAAAAATAACTACAAAAGGTAAAAAAATCCTTGATAGGGGAATAAATATTAAAGATGAAACTACACAACTCACCCACCAACAATTAAAGACTGGCTCATGGAGATCACTGAAATTCAGGGGATACGATATAACTGCAGAGCATCCCGAGACATTCCCCGGGAAAATGCATCCATTACAGCGCACAATTGAAGAAATCAGAAATATCTTCCTTAAAATGGGATTTACAGAATCAAGAGGTCCAATCCTGGAATCTGCTTTCTGGAATTTCGACTGCCTCTTCCAGCCTCAGGATCATGCAGCTAGGGAGATGCAGGATACATTCTATGTTAGGAACCCTAAATACACCCACTTACCTCATGATGAACTTGTAGGTAAAGTTTGTAGTGTACATGAGGATGGAGGAGGCACAGGTTCTGAAGGATGGGGTTATTCATGGGATGTAGAGGTTGCAAAACAGTCAGTACTTAGAACACATACAACCTGCGTTTCTGCACGATTTTTAGCTGAACACAAACCTCCATTGAAGATGTTTTCAGTTGGAAGAGTCTTTAGAAGGGAAACAATAACCTATAAACATCTTCCAGAGTTTCATCAGGTTGAGGGGATAGTTGCAGCAGAGAATATAAACTTCCAGAATCTTCTTGGAGTTTTAAAAGAATTTTATCATCAACTGGGTTTTGAGGTACGATTTAGACCTGCCTATTTCCCTTACACTTACCTATCCACGGAATGTGAGATTTATCTGCCAGAGAAAGAGTCATGGATTGAGCTTGGAGGTTCAGGAATGTTTCGACCTGAAGTACTGGAACCACTGGGCATTGAAACCCCGGTTGCAGCATTTGGGCTTGGAATTGAAAGACTTGCAATGATAAGACTGGGAATTAAGGATATAAGGATGCTTTATAAGAGTGATATAGGCTGGCTGAGACATCTGCCACTTACACACAGCATTTATTTAGATGATTGACCCTTATAATAATCATTATACCAAAATTAGTGGTATTTTTTAGATTAGAAAGTTTCAATGAAAAAGTTTATAAACTTGAATTAGACAAATTATAATAACTAATTAATAGTTAGTTCTAAAACTTATTAATTTTAGATAAGTGGATGAAATTGAGATGAAATGCTATCTAAATTTTGAAAGACCGATAAAAAGGATGATTTAGCAAAAAATAAATTTAAAATATATAAATTATCTAAATATAACTTAAAAAATCCAATTATTGTTATATGGTCGTGATATTTAATGGCAGGAATTGTAGGATATGGAGTTTACATACCTTTATATAGAATAAAAGTTGAGGAAATCGCCAGAGTATGGGGAGATGACCCTGAGATAATTTCTAAGGGACTTGTAGTTCAGGAAAAATCTGTTCCAGCTCCAGATGAGGATACAGCTACAATATCTGTGGAGGCTGCCCGTTATTCTGTTAAAAGGGCTATGATTGATCCTCAAAAAATTGGAGCAGTTTATGTTGGTTCAGAATCTCATCCATACGCAGTAAAACCAACAGCAACAATTGTTGCAGAGGCTGTTGGTGCATCACCAAATTTAACCGCTGCAGACTTTGAATTTGCATGTAAAGCAGGGACCGCTGGAATGCAAGCATGCATGGGACTTGTTGATTCTGGAATCGTTGAATATGGATTGGCAGTTGGAGCGGATACAGCACAGGGAGCCCCAGGAGATGCTTTAGAATACACCGCTTCTGCAGGAGGAGCAGCATACATAATAGGACACGATAATACACTAGCTGATTTCGAAGACACCTACAGCTTTACAACTGATACTCCTGACTTTTACAGAAGAGAGGGAAAACCATATCCAAGGCATGGAGGCAGATTTACTGGAGAACCAGCTTACTTTAAACATGTGATCGCTGCAGCAAAAGGTATTTTTGAGAAGTTGGGTAGCGAGCCCTCTGATTACGATCATGTAGTTTTCCATCAGCCTAATGGTAAATTCTATCTAAAAGCTGCGAAAAAACTTGGATTTAGTGATGAACAAAGTAGGACGGGTCTTTTAGCTCCTTTTATTGGAAATACATATTCAGGGGCTACACCCATAGGTTTGGCAGCTATCTTAGACATTGCCAAAGCAGGAGATCGAATTTTAGCTGTATCATATGGATCTGGCGCTGGAAGTGATGCTTTCAGTATAATTGTAAACGAAGAAATTGAGAGAAAAAGAGACACAGTTCCAAAAGTTTCAGAATTAATTGAGAAGAAAAAATATGTTGATTATGCACTTTATGCTAAATTTAAAGGCAAATTGAGGATGGCTTAGTTCAACCTTTTTTAAAAAAGGTTGATCAAAAAAGAAAAAGGTTGATAAAAGTTAAAATAATTAACTAAGTCCTTGTGGGGGAATTGTTTTGAGAGACGTGGCGATTATTGGAGTTTCACAGACAAAATTTGGAGAACTCTGGGATATATCTTTTAGAGATATGATAGTAGAAGCAGGAATGGGATCGCTTAAGGATGCCAATATTGAAGGGAAGGATCTGGAAGCAATGTATGTGGGAAACATGTCTGCAGGTCTTTTTGTTCAGCAAGAACATATATCATCTTTAATAGCAGATCATACTGGACTGGTTCCTATACCCTGTGCTCGTGTTGAAGCAGCATGTGCTTCTGGTGGACTTGCCTTGAGAAATGGAATAATTGCAGTTGCATCAGGATACCATGACTTTGTAATTGCTGCCGGTGTTGAAAAGATGACTGATGTCGTTGATCCCACTCCAGCCATTGCAACAGCTTCAGATCAGGAATGGGAGGCACAACAGGGTGTAACATTCCCCTCATTGTATGCAATGATTGCCCAGAGGCATATGTATGAATATGGAACCACAAGGGAACAGCTTGCCATGTTCTCTGTCGTAAACCATAAAAATGGTGCAAAAAATCCTCTTGCCCAGTTTCCATTCGAAGTAACAGTTGAACAGGTGCTAAAATCGAGCACGGTTGCGGATCCCTTAACACTTCTTGACTGTTCACCAATTTCAGACGGTGCAGCAGCCATTGTTCTATGCCCTGCTGATATGGCAAAAAAATATACAGATACACCAGTATATGTTAAGGCTTCTACACAGGCTTCAGGAACCATTGCACTTCATGATAGAAAAAATTTAACCACTATTGACGCGACAGTTAATGCTGCAAGGAATGCTTATGATATGGCAGGTGTTGGTCCTAAGGATATTGATGCTGTTGAGGTACATGACTGTTTCAGTATTAATGGAATACTTGCCATAGAAGACCTTGGTTTTGTTGAGAAGGGAAAGGGCGGTGTGGCTGTAGAAGAAGGTATGACTGAACTGGACGGAGATCTACCTGTAAATCCATCTGGAGGACTTAAATCCAGAGGTCATCCATTGGGGGCCACCGGAATTGCTCAGGCTGTTGAGATGGTATGGCAATTAAGGGGAGAAGCTGGTAAAAGACAGATAGCAGGTACAGAAATAGGTATGACCCATAATATTGGGGGAACAGGTGGAACAGCAGCGGTTCATATACTTTCAGTTTAGATTCCAGATTTTTTTTTCTGATTCCATTTTTAAAGATAGTTTTTTTAAAAAATAATTTTTTAAATTATAGTTGAGAACCTAACTTTTTAAACTAATCTCTAAACAAATCTGCGCGTGGTTCTTCAGATGGTTTGAAAAAACGTTTTTCACAAAGTTAATGATCAGAAAGTTAAAAACATTTGGTAATTCACTATAAATATTAATTTTTTTAATTCATTTTTAGGATTTATAACTTTTTTTGATTTATTTTATTATTTTTCACAAGAATTAACTTTAAAAATTTTGTCATCGAATTTATAAAGAATATCAAGATGTTCAAGACACTTATTTATGTATTATAGGTAAACGCTCTTTTTTCCATTGGTTCATACCGCCTGTAAGGCCATAAACCTCTTTGTACCCTAAATTTTTCATCTTTTTTAAAGTTTTTCCACTTCTGCGTCCTGATCTGCAATAGATAAGATATTTTTTATTTTTATCCATGCTTTCCAAGCGATTTTCATATTCCCGGGACTGGTAGATAAGAAGTTCTCATTTTCAATATGCCCTTCACTAAATCTTTTAAAGTCCGTACATCTAGAATTGTGAAATTAGGATTATCTTTATTTTTCTCTATTAAATCGAAGGCATTTTGTGGGGATATTTTTTTG
The DNA here is from genome assembly GCA_016874685.1 of Methanobacteriota archaeon. Taxonomy (GTDB): domain Archaea; phylum Methanobacteriota; class Methanobacteria; order Methanobacteriales; family Methanobacteriaceae; genus VGTM01. Next base: position 6,381 of record VGTM01000045.1, on the reverse strand, counting down.
ATTATCTGCTCATTATCTTCTTTTACTTGAGATTTATCTTTTTTTTCAAATATTTTCATGTCTGTTCCATCCAAATAATGCTATTTATCCTTCTGTAGGATGTAATAAACCGTTACAACCAGAAAAGGCATTATAATCAACAATATGGTAGAAGTTAGTGTGGATTCAGATGAAAAATAAGTAATGGCAACGCTTAGTGGGATTATCCCATCTCTCATGCTACTTGTATATAAAAATGCGATTTTATCCTTTTTTTGAACCTTTAAAAGTCTGCTAAGTAAATAGCCGTATCCAACTCCTGCTATAAGCAAAATCGTCACGAATATGCCAAGCTGGAAAATCAGAAGAACCTCATTCGAAAATACTTTTGATGACATATTGGCAATGGCCACCACTATTATAAAAAGACCCACAAAAGAGGATATTAGTGTCATAACCTTCTTTGCAGGGATGTATCGTTCTTCTTCAACCCTTAGAAACAACGCAATAACTGCAGGAGCAAATATGGTAAGAGCAAGAAGCTGAAATATTTGAAATGACAGAGTTGGCGAAGTTATGCCCATAAAAAAAAGCACAACTGGGTAAACAACAATGCTCAACATCATGGAAAAGAGGGCTGTAGTTATGGATACTGTCCCGTCACCCTCAGACATTTCAGTCCATAATGCTGCAACAACAGGAGAAGGTGCGAAACACAGGAGAATCATTCCAGTATAGATGTCCTTTTGAGGCGATAAAACAAAGTATCCAAATAAAATCCCAATTACTGGATATAATACAAGATTTGAGGAAGCAAGTGACAGTACACTTAGTGGATGTTTAACAATTTTGGTAAAATCACTTATATGATGTTCAATAACCATGGAAAAGACTAAAATTGCGAGTAAAACCGGTACATAAGGTGCCAGAATGGAAATTTGAGGAAATGCAAAACCTAAAACCACACACAATAGTGTTAGAAGGCCGTAATATTTTTTTATTTTTTTCTCCACTTGGATCAATGACATAAACTCCCTCTTTTTTCATGTTTTTAAAGTTATTTTATAAAGATTCAATTTTTTTTATTTTTTAGATTATAGATGGTAATTTCTCAATTTAATACCTAAATATTACAGTTTTTAAAGTATTATTTTTTTTGAGAATAAAATAGATGTAATAGGCCGATTTTTGTAATTTGTTTATGAAAAAGAAATAAAAAGAATTCTTAATTTTTGAATTTATTCAACTGTCACACACTTGGCTAAATTCTTAGGTTTATCAGGATCTATGCCCTTCTCAACACTTATATGGTAAGCCAAAAGCTGTAGAGGGATTATATAGGGAATTGGAGAGAACATCTCATCTATTTCATCTTCAAATTCAATCATCTCATGTGCTTCTGATTTTAAAATCTCATCACTTCGTGATCCAAGGGCTATTACTTGCGCTCCCCTTGCTTTTACTTCCTCAACATTTCCAAAGGTTTTGTCATGACTCTTACCTGGCGGAGCAACTGCAACAACCGGAACTCCTTCATCTAGGAGGGCTAACGGCCCATGTTTTAGTTCACCTGCGGGATAGCCCTCTCCATGTATATAGGTTATCTCTTTAAGCTTTAGTGCTCCTTCCATGGCTGTTGGGTAGGAAAAACCTCTCCCTATAAAGAAAAAGTCAGGGGTATTCTTGTACTTTTTAGCTATATCTCTAATCTTGTTCTCTTTTTCAAGCGCACTTACCATATGATCAGGAATTTTCTGAAGAATATCCAAAAGTTCATGCCTTCCGCTTAGATAAATCAATAGAAGATATATACATGTAAGCTGACTTACATAGGTTTTTGTGGCTGCAACACCTATTTCAGGCCCTGCACGTGTATATATGACATAATCTGATTCTCTTGTAGCTGTACTTCCAAGCACATTCACTATTGCAAGTGTTTTTGCTTTTTTATTGGCAATTCTTAAAGCTTTAAGGGTATCTGCAGTTTCTCCAGACTGGGTTATGAGAATCACCAAGGTTTCTTCATTCAAAGTCCTGGAAGAATATCCAAATTCTGAAGCCAACACAACGTCTGTGGGAATTCCTAAACGACTTTCAAAAAGATATTTGCCTGTCAATGATGCATGATAAGAGGTTCCACAGGCAACAAAACAGATCCTACTGAATCCTGGAAGCTTTTGAACAACTTTTTTTATTTCTGATGCCTCTAAAAGTGTATTTTTAACAGCTTCTGGTTGTTCATGGATTTCTTTAATCATGAAATGATCATAACCTCCTTTTTCTGCCATGTCTGGAGTCCATTCAATGACTTCAATTTCCCTCTCAATTAAATTGCCATCTATATCTTTAATTAAAACACCATTTTCTCCTAGGATGGCCATTTCATAATCATTAAGATAGATGATCTTGTTTGTGTATTCTAATATTGCAGGCACATCAGATGCAACAAAGTATTCATTCTCATTTTTTCCAACAATAAGGGGACTTTCTTTTCTGGCACCGATTATTTTATCTGGTTCATTTTTTGACATTACGGCTATTGCGTATGATCCTTTAAGATCCGTTAAAGCATGTCTAGTTGCGTTTTCCAGATCCTCTCCTGCATCCATATACTTTTCTATAAGGTGTGGTATTACTTCAGTATCGGTTTCAGATTTAAACACATGTCCTTCATCTTCAAGTTGTTCTTTTAATGTCTTATAGTTTTCAATTATTCCATTGTGAACAACAGCTATTTTATTTTCACAATCTGTATGGGGATGTGCATTCTCTTTTGTGGGAAGTCCATGTGTCGCCCATCTTACATGTGCTATACCCATGGTTCCAGGAAGATCAGCTAATTTCAAGTTTTTATCAACATCAACAATTTTTCCTTGATCCTTTTTAATTTGAATTTTATGGGTAGGTGTAGCAATACCTACAGAATCGTAACCCCTGTACTCCAATCTTTTTACACATCCTAAAAGTACAGGTGCTGCCTTTTTATTATTCAGTATACATCCGACTATTCCACACATACATTCACCTATCGGTGTTTTTTTATGTTATATTAGATTATATAATTAATTGATAATTAGATTGGTAATAACCAATTTAATCTGAATATAAATCAAAATTATTTATATCAGTAATTGCATTTACACGTATATAAGCGTTTGAGCATTTAAAAAGGAATGTGGATAAATGAGTTTGAAAGTTGGAAATTTGATATACAGGGGCAAGGCGAAGGACATATATGAAACAGACGATCCCAAGAAAGTTATAGTAAAATTTAGAGATAGTATAACTGCAGGAGATGGTGAAAAGAAAGATGAAATCGAGTTGAAGGGATTTTACAATTCATTGATCTCTGCAAAACTTTTTGAAGTCTTAGAGGACGCTGGAGTCAAAACTCAGTACATAAAGCTTATAACACCGGGTTACATGCTCTCTAAAAGGCTAAAGATGATCCCTCTGGAAATAATAACCAGAAATATTGCAGCTGGAAGTCTCGTAAGGCGATTTCCTTTTAAGCCTGGCGAGGAATTCAAGCTTCCCATTGTGCAGATGGATTATAAAAGTGATGAGTACAAGGATCCCATGTTAAATGATGACATTGCCATAGCATTTGGTCTGGTAAATAAAGAAGAGCTTAAATTCATAAGAAAAACGACTTTAAAGATCAATGAAGTTTTATTGGATTTCCTGAAATCCAAAGGCATTCTGCTTCCTGATTTTAAGATTGAATATGGATATGATCCAGATGGAAACATAGTTCTGGGTGATGAGATAAGTCCAGATACCTGCAGATACTGGGATATTGAAACCTGCGATGTACTTGATAAAGATCTTTTCAGAAAAGGTGAAACCGGAGTAATTAAAGCCTACAAAAAAGTTGCATCTATGATATTAGATAAAAATGATAAAAAAAAGTGGAACGTAGAAATATAATTTAATTAATTTCATCTAAAAAACTATAAAAATATAGATAAAACAGAAATCATAGTGAGACCATTATATAATCCATTTAATTTAATTAATTTTTTATATAAAGTTTAAAATGAATTTGGACGTGAAAATAAATTATGGTGATTAAATGAAATATTATGCCCAAGTCAAAATAGGTTTAAAAAAAGGTATACTGAATCCAGAAGCCACAACCATCCAGAAAGCCCTGGCTCTTTTGGAATATGAGGTTAAAGATACAGATACACTTAAAATAATAAAATTTGAACTAGATGAGGATAATGAGGAAGTTGCATACAAAAAAGTGGATGAAATGTGCCAGCGCCTCCTCTGCAATCCGGTGATCCATGATTATGAGATAAAAATAATATCCAAATAACCAAAATCAAATACCATAGAGGAAGAAAGATGAGAGTTGGTATAATAAGGTTTCCAGGTTCAAACTGTGACCGTGATGTTTTTCATGCCCTGAAAATTGCAGGTGGTGAACCAGCATATGTATGGTGGGATCAAAAGGATCTTTCAGCTTTTGATGCTATAGTGATGCCTGGTGGGTTCTCATATGGAGATTATCTACGGGCGGGGGCAATAGCAGCCATAACACCAGTTATAAATGGTATAAAAGAAGTTGTATCAGAGGAAACACCAGTTTTGGGAATTTGTAATGGTGCTCAGATTCTTGCTGAGGTGGGTCTTGTTCCAGGAGTTTTTACTGTAAACAGCAATGCAAAATTTATCTGCAAATGGACAGATTTGAAGGTTAAAACAAAAAGAACTCCATTTACAAGTATGTACAAAAAGAATGAGGTAATAAAAATGCCCATAGCACATGCTGAAGGCAGGTACTACTGTGAAGATATAGAGAAGCTCCATGATCAGGATCAGATAGTATTAAAGTTCGAAGAGGAAAATCCCAACGGATCAATGGAGGCCATAACAGGAGTTTGCGATGAAACAGGTCTTGTATGCGCCGTTATGCCGCATCCAGAGAGGGCATCTGAGACTATTTTAGGATCTAAAGATGGTTTAAAATTTTTTAAAGGAATTATTAATTATTAATTGGAATTAAGAACTTTAAAAGAAAATATAAATTGAACAATGAATTTCATGAATTCATAATATTATTTTATAAAATTATGCGGTGAATCCATGGTTGTTTATTTGGTTGGTGCAGGTCCAGGAGATCCTGAACTTATAACTTTAAAAGCCATAAATGTCCTTAAAAAGGCTGATATGGTGATTTATGATAGACTGGCAAACGATGAAATCTTAAAATATGCGAAAGATGCTGAATTTATTTATGTTGGAAAAAAAGCAGGATCTCATTATAAAAGACAGGATGAGATCAACCAGATCTTAATTGAAGAGGGTAGGAAAAAAGATGTGGTGGTAAGACTTAAAGGTGGAGATCCTTTTGTATTTGGAAGAGGTGGAGAGGAGATGTTGGCTCTTCTTGAAGAGGGAATTGATGTTGAATTTGTTCCGGGTTTAACCTCAGCTATTGGGGCTCCCACATCTGTTGGGCTTCCAGTAACGCATCGAGGAATAGCAACTTCCTTTACAATAGTCACTGGTCATGAAGACCCAACCAAAGCAAAAAAACAGGTTAAATGGAATTTTAATGCAGATACAATCATTATTCTTATGGGTGTTGGAAGATTAGAAGAAAATATGAGAGAGCTAATGAAATATAAAGATCCAAAAACACCGGTGTGTGTGATTGAGAATGGAACAATGCCAGATCAGAGAATAATAACAGGAACTTTAGAAAACATAACTGAAAAAGATATTCGTCCTCCAGCACTGGTGATTGTGGGCCATGTGGTGGATATATTTAAGAAGGCTAAATTATGAATAACTTGAAAGGCAAAGTGATTGCCATAACCAGACCTGCTGAAAGAACAGCCGAAGCAGCAGAGATTGTTGAAAAATATGGGGGAATACCCTTTCTTGCACCTACCCTTGAACTACAAATTTCAAGTTCAGATTCACTGATTAAGTTATGTAAAATGGCTGCTGAACTTGACTGGTTAATATTCACATCACCCACAGCAATTTTATCCCTATTTAAACATTGCAAAGATTTAGATGAAAAATTAAACCCCAGATGCAGAATAGCAGTTATAGGACCCAGAACTGCAAATTTTTTAATGGAATATGGACTGGAAGCTGAAATTATTCCGGAAGACTACACTGCAGAAGGTCTTCTTGAAGTTTTTAAAGATATTGATATTCGTAATAAAAAGATTGGGCTTCCCAGAACCATGATTGCAAGAGATGTGCTTCCTGAAGGATTAAAAGAAAGAGGTGCACAGGTTTTTGTAGCAGAAGCTTATAGATCTGCCTTACCCAATGATAGAAAAAAGGTTAATGAACTTATTAAGCTCATAATCGATAAAAAAGTGGCTGCTGTAACATTTACAAGTCCACTTACAGTCAAAAATCTTTTTAAAATGG
>VGTM01000044.1 GCA_016874685.1 Methanobacteriota archaeon | reverse complement strand
TGCAAAGGATGCAAAGTTGGAGCTTTTTTTAAGTGTAGGGCCACGCGCTACTTACGATACAAGTGCATCAGCCAAAACAAAAGAAGGAGCTAGGATCGGATATAGGTTAAGGGGATATAACAATTTATTCTATGCAATAGAGGACGTTAAAAGAGCCATAGACTTGGGGGTTAAAGGAATCGTTTTCTATGATGAAGGATTATTGTGGGTACTTGGTAAAATGCGAAATGATAGAGAAATACCGTCTGATGTCCATTTTAAGGTGTCTGCACATTGTGGTCATGGCAATCCTGCTTCTGCTAAGCTTTTGGAGGATTTAGGGGCTAATTCATTCAATCCAGTAAGAGATCTACAGATCCCTATGATTGCTTCTTTAAGAAATGCTATAAACATTTCAATTGACATTCATACAGAAAATCCCCAGTCTTCTGGAGGTTTTATAAGACACTACGAGGTCCCAGAAATGATAAGGGTAGCTGCACCAGTTTATCTTAAAACAGGCGGCGCTGTTGCAACTCACCATGGTTGGGAAACAACAGAAAAACAGGCTGCAGAAAGAATAAGACAGGTTTTCTTGGTACAGAGAATGATAGATAGATATTACCCGGACGCAAAGATTTCAAAAAAAGATGTAAACTATTTATCCATTCCTAAATGAATAATTATAGTTAATTGTGATGTTTTGAAAGTTTTGAAATATTTAATTGTAAATTACAAAGTGATAATAAGAAGATTTGAAAATAAGAAGGAAAATTTAATCTATTATAACATATTGAAATTGGTATTACTATAATTTAGAAGATTGGGAGTTTTTTAATGGATATAATCGATTTAGTTAAAAATGCAGTGATTGAGGCCAGTACAACCTTTAGAGATGATCAATTTGATGCATACAGAATGGCTCTTAAGAATGAAACAGACGAAAACGCTGCATGGATACTTGAACTACTAATTGAAAATGCCAAGATAGCAAACAAAAATAAACTCCCACTTTGTGATGATACAGGTATTCCTCATGTTATTGTTGAAATTGGGGAAGGAATTTCCCTTCCAGCGAATTTTTTGGGAAATATAAAAACAGGAATAGCAGAAGGTTTAAGAGAACTTCCAGCAAGACCTATGGCAGTTCGTGGTGATGTTATTGAGAGAATAGAACAGAGAAAAGGTTTATATAATGATCCCGGAAAAGTGGTTCCTCCTGATTTTATAATTGATGAGATCAAAGGAGAGGGTGTTAATATCCATGTTCTTATGTTAGGTGGTGGTCCAGAAATAAGGGCAAGTACTTATAGAGTTTTTCATAAACGAGAAAATAGAAAAGTATTTGAGGAAGTTGTAACATGGTTGAGATCAGAGCTTCCTATGCTTGGATGCACTCCATGTATTCCTGCAGTTGGCATAGGTAGAACTCATTTTGAAGCATCCACGTTGATGTTAAAGGCAATGGCACATGGAAACTTAAACAAACAGTCCGAAATAGAGAAGAAAATAACCAGATCCATTAATAACACCAATATTGGCACGCTTGGTATCGGAGGTTCCAATACAGCCCTTGGATCCTTCATAAATATAGGTCCACAGAGGGCGAGCGGTGTGCGAATAGTTAGCATGCGTCCATGCTGCTGTGTGGAACCGCGAAGATCGTTGGTAAATCTGCCTTCCTACTTTTTGGGGTGATATCTCATGGCAATTGGAAGAGAAACACTGGAAAACATTTTTAGGTTAAGTAATTTAAAGTGGAAAACATCAATAACTAAAGTTGAGCCTAACAGGCTAATTACCAAAGGATACCCACAAGAAGAACTAATAGGGAATATATCCTTCTCTGAAATGGTTTATTTGCTTATAAAAGGTGAAATGCCATCAAAAAAGGAATCAAAAATGCTTGAAGCGGTATTAGTCTCATTTTGCGATCATGGTGTAACTCCTCCGAGCACACAAGCTGCAAGGCTCATGGCATCTGCAGGATCTCCCTTAAATACTTGTGTTGCCGGAGGACTCCTTGCATTTGGAAAACATCACGCTGGTGCATTAGAACGGGCAATGAGAATTCTACAGGAAGGAATTCATAGATTAGAAGGAGATTTTGAAAGAGATATTGAAAAAATCGCCGTAGAAATATTGAATGATCTTTTACAATGCGACGCGAAAATACCGGGTTTTGGACATAGATATCATACTGAAGATCCAAGAGCTCCTAGGCTAATTGAACTTGCCAGAAAATATGATTGTTCCAGTATCCATACAGAACTAACTCTTACACTCGAGAACCTTCTTTTTGAGAATAAAGGAATTAGAATGAATATAGACGGTGCAAACGCAGGAATTCTCTCAGACATGGGTTTTGACTGGAGGGTGGGCAGCGGTATATTCATGATTGGAAGACTTCCAGCAATAATTGCTCATGTAACTGAAGAGAAAACGAGAGAACCTCCATTTAGAAAACTTTTCAAAATAGATGAGATATTTTACGATGGAGTTGATGAGAGAAAGGTAATAAAATAATTGTAATGTCCTAAATTTCGTACAAACATTGATATAAGCTCTAAAACTTTAATTAGATGTTCATTATATCAAACAAAAGGATGCAAGTCTTAAATAAATATTTATCGGATCAACAAAAGATCATAGGATCTAAGTAAAAAGAGATATATGTCGGTCTATTATTGAGCATTTTTATCTGCGAAACATTTATGTTAATGTGTTATAAATAAGAAATAAAGAGGGGTGATAAATTGTCTAAGGGCGTTATTGCTTTGTTTGCGATTGTAATTGTGTGGGTTTTATGGTGCATAACTGCTACAGTACTCAAGTTCTATTCTATAGGTCTAGGCGCATGATAACCACCCAATTCACTTTGATATTTTTATAGTGCATAAAAATCCTAAATAGCCACAGATTAGTTATAAACGTTATTAAATAAATCAATTTTCGAAAAAGATTTAAAATTAAATTCAAGTTTAATACTGTTAAAAACTGATATTTATCCTAAAGTTAAATTAAACCTTTAAGAAGAGTTTAAATAAAATTTGAAATTGGGCTGATTTTTTCAATCTGTTTTTGATAATGGAATTAATTGGCTTAGAAAAGTACTATTACTAATATTTAATTGTAGGACAATAGGATATGGACGTTAAATATGAAGTGACGGATTCCAGATTAAAATAGTAAAACATATATATAATCATTTCATAAATCCTCTTAAAGATGTGGTGATTCAAATGATAACGATATCAGAAGCTATTAGTACCATAAAAAAAGCTGAAAATGATGCTAAAAAGCTTTTAGAAGATGCGAACCAAGGCTCTTCAGAAATAATAGAGAAAGCAAATGAGGAATCAATCAGTATCATGGAAAAAACTAAGGAAGATGCAAACGAACGATACAGACAGATCATTTTTGAGTCTGAAGGCAAAGCTAAAAATGAAGCAAACCGAATATTAAGAGAAACAGAAAAGGAAGTTTCCAATATTAAAGCTCAAACTGAAGATAAAATTGATGAAGCAGCCACAGTTATAACAAATAACATCCTTTAATCTTTTTAATAGTGATATACATGTTTAAACCAGCCAGAATGCGAAAACTTGGAATTATTACTTTGGATGATTATTCTGATTCTTTGATAAGTTCATTACACGAGGCAGCAGTCGTACAGATTCATGATATGTCTGAACGGGTTAGAGAGGATATCGAGTGGAGTGAAATATTTAAACCATCACGTACAGGTCCTCATACTGCCGAATTAACTTCTCTTTTATTAAGATTAACAAATATAACTGATTTTTGGAGTACTGTGAAAAAAGAAAAAGTAAGTCCAATACAATTGATTGAAGGGTTTATAAGTCCAAAAATACCTGAAAAGAAGAAAATTGAAAAATTAGATAAAGAACAGATACTTGAAAATGCTAATCTTTTTCTAGATGAAGTGGAATCAAGAACCCAAACTATTCAAAAAAGATTAGAAGAACTGGAATCACAGAAGATACAACTTGAATCTGATTTTAACTCTCTAAAAAACCTGGAATTTTTAGACCTGCACATGACTGATTTGATAGATACAGACCATACATCCATAATATCAGGAAAAGTGGCTTTGGAAGTTTATTCCAAATTTAGGAAAGAGTTAGAGGAAATAACTGATAAGATAATAATTTTAGAAAGTGAAACTGAGGAAGAAACTAAAAAAACACTGGTCATCATCACTTTGAATAAATACAGAGAAGATCTCACCAAACTTTTAAGGAAGTTTGAATTTGAAAAATTTGATATTGCAGGGCTGTCCGGAAAACCCAAAGAAGCCATCAAAAATGTTAAAACTCAACTCGATAATCTAGAAAAGGAAAAGAAGGATTTAATGACCGAAACCACGGATATATCTAAAAAATGGAAAGAGGACATTTTAATCCTAAAAGAACAGCTTGAAATTGAAAGAGAAAGAGAGGAAATCTTCTCATCTTTTGCCAAAACAGATAAAACTTACATGTTAGAAGCATGGGTACGGGAGAAGGATTTGGACAATGCACTGGATTTAATTAAAAAATCCACAGAGGGGCATTCAATAGTAGATGTCACAAATCCAGATGGTGAAGAAAATGTTCCAGTGCACCTGGAAAATCCGAGGTTTGCAAAGCCATTTGAGTTTATGACTAAGATGTATTCACCACCACAATACAATGAAATTGATCCAACTATATTCTTTGCCCTTGTATTCCCATTTTTCTTCGGATTCTGTCTTACAGATGGATTATATGGTATATTTGATATGGCAGCTGGTGTATTTATTTTCATGGGGATTGGTAAGGTAAATAAGGTGATGAGGAGCTTTGGTATAATTCTTATGGCCTGTGGAGCTTGGACAATTATACTTGCTCTTATAACCAATGGTTTTATGGGTGATATTTTCCCAAAATATCTGGGAACGCAAATTCCAGTTGTGATTAAATCTATCGATGCCTTTGTAGCCCCTCAGAATATTTTAATAATCGCCTTGCTTTGTGGAATAATTTATACAACTTTGGGATTGATTATTGGAGCTTACAACAACATAAAAAAAGGTGCCATTGCAGAGGCATTTGGAGATCAAATTTGCTGGCTTATTCTCATATTTGGTGTTATTCTTTTAGGTGTTGCTTACTTATCCAATGGATTTTCCATTTATATAGGGGTAGGAGTTGCCATAGTCGGTGTGGCTCTGCTAGTATATCACAATGGGGTTTTTGGCCTCATGGATATAATGGGTTTTATAGGAACCGTTCTTTCCTATTCTAGGTTACTTGCGCTTTGTCTTTCCACAGGTGGTATGGCAATGGCAGTGAACATTGTGGCATTTAAGGTTGTTGGCCCCATTCCTGTAATTGGGGTAGTTCTAACAGCACTGGTTTTGATGTTTGGGCATCCTGCAAATGCAATGATTCAATCCCTAGGTGCATTCATACATTCCATGCGTCTGCATTATGTTGAATTCTTTAGCCAGTTCTATACTGGAGACGGATTGAAATTTAGACCATTCCATGCAGAAAGAAAGATCACAAAGTTAGGATCGTAGTAAAAAATTCAGAATTATAAAGAATTAAAAAAATTAGATTCATAAATAAAATTGAAAAAATAAAAAAATAAAGTTGATGATAGAGGTGAAAAAATGGTTGAGATTACAATTGGAGCAGCTTTAGTAGCAGTAGGTGCAGGTTTAGCTATGGGAATTGCAGGTGCAGGATCTGGTCTTGGACAAGGTCAAGCTGCTGCATCAAGTGTAGGAGCCGTAGCAGAAGAACCAACCATGTTTGCGAGGGGTATTGTTTTTACAGCTCTGCCAGAGACTCAGGCTATATATGGTTTCCTGATAGCGTTACTGCTTATGGTTTTCTCTGGGTTAATGGCAGGAAAAGCAGTGCCAACTAATTTTGGTATTTTAGCTATAGGTGCAGGTTTAGCTATAGGTGTAGCAGCCGCAGGATCAGGTCTTGGGCAAGGACTCGCAGCATCAGCAAGTGTAGGTGCAGTTGTTGAAGATCCAGGAATGTTTGCAAGAGGAATTGTATTTTCAGCTCTGCCAGAGACTCAGGCTATATATGGTTTCCTGATAGCGTTGCTGCTTATAGTTTTCTCTGGAATAATGGTAGGATAATTCTCAACAAATTATTCCACCCTCCTTTAAGGGATCTTTAGATCATGAATTTATAAAATATATCTAATTTGGGGGATAAGAGAAAAATGAGTTCAGGAGCAGAAAAGATAGTGGAGAGTATACTTTCAGATTCTCATACCAAGGCAGATGATATAATAAAACAAGCAGAAGAGAGAGCCAGTAAAATCATTAAAAAAGGAGAAATAAATGCACAGAAAGAAGAGATGGATATTCTAGAGAATGCTAATAAAGAAGCAGATATAAGATTTCAGCAGATCATGTCAGATGCAAAACTGAATTCAAAACGAAATATACTTGAAGCAAGAGAAAATATAATGGAGAAAACCTTCCAAAAAGCCGAAGAAGACTTGAGAAAAGTAGCATCTACAGAATCAGAAGAGTATATAAATTCTTTGGTAAAATTGATTAAAGAAGCTTCTTTGGAGATAAGTGGAGGTTCTCTGGAGATTTTTCTAAAGGAAGAAGATGTCGGAAAGATAGAAGGTTCTTTAAGCAATTTAGAAAAGGAAATATCTGAAGAAACTGGTAATGAAACTACTCTGAATATTGGAGGAATAATAGATACCATTGGAGGAGTCTGTGTAAAAACTGCAGATGGCAATGTAGAGGTAAACAATACAATTGAAGCTAGAATGGAGCGTTTCAGAGGGGTTCTGAGATTAGAAGTAGCAAAGGTTTTATTTAAATAAAGGAGAGATAAGATGGCCGACGCTTTTTCCCCAGATTTACTCACAATAATATTGCTTGGAGCAGGAACAGCAGCTTTAATTATTGTTCTTGTATCAGTAAGAAAATTCTTTCAATTCGCTCCTTACGCATATCCAAATGCTAGGGTAATGGCGAGAAAAGGTAAATTGTTGGATCGAAAACAGATCACGGAAATAATTGATGCAAAAGAAATGGAAGAAACATACAATCTGGTAGAAGAGGTACCAGACTACAAAAAATACATGGATAAGTTCCCTTTTGAAAAAGCAATGGATATGCAACTTGCAGAAACCCACGAATTAATTGCAAATATATCTCCAAAAATGTTTAAAGAATTTTTTGAGGTTTTATTCAGTAGGTGGGATATTAAAAATATAAAGACCATAATAGTTGCCAAAGAGATGGGAGTTGGTCTTGAGGAGATAAAGGATGCTACAATCCCATTTGGAAGACTAAAAAAAGATGTTTTAGATAGACTAATAAATTCTGAAAACATTGAAGAAATTGCAGAAGTTCTGAAAGGCACTGAGTATTATGGAATCATTGAAGATACCATACCACTATACAAGGAAAAGAAGATAATTTTACCACTTGAAGCATCTCTTGACAAATATTATTTTGATAGATGGTTAGAAACCGTTTCAAATATATCTAATAGAGATGTAGAGGTCTTAAATTCTCTGGTTAGTATACAAATAGATATAATCAATCTTAAAATAATCTTACGTTCTAGGATCGATGATTTGGAGTTTAAGGATATAGAGGATTACCTTATATCTGGAGGTCGTCAACTAAGCCCATGGAAACTTAAAGATCTTCTGGGTGCTGAGAAAATAGGTGATATTGTAAGCATGCTTGAGGGAACAGATTATGTTGATCTACTTAGAGATAATATCTCTGAATATGAGAAAACAGGTTCTGTATCAGCTTTAGAATTCGCATTAGACAGATATGCCATGGAACTTGGTGGTATGTTGTCTAAAAGGAGACCTTCAACTATAGGGCCGATTCTTGACTTTTTAACTAAAAAAGAAACTGAAATAAAGAATTTAAAAGTGATATTACGTGCTAAGCAAGAAGGTTTCCCTCCTAAAATCATGAGAAAAATGTTACTTGGAGGATTGAAATGAATTCAGTTGATTCAACATTGTCTAAATCATCCATAGCAATAGTCGCTGATTCAGACACAGTTACAGGTTTTAGACTTGGAGGAATAAAAGAAGTGCATGCTATTGAAGATATGGAAGGGGCAAAAAAAATAATAAAAGATCTAACAGATCAGGGATTCTCAATTATCATAACAACAGAAAAAATAGGAGATGGAATAAGGGAGTTCATTGATAGAATAACAAAAAATAGAACATTACCAATAATAGTGGAGGTACCAGATAAGACAGGCCCAATTAAAAGAGCCACTGATCCAATAAAAGAGCTGGTAAAAAGAGCGATTGGTATTGAAACAGTAAAATAAAAAAATGAAAAGGGGAGGATTATTAGTGATTACAGGAAAAATAATAAAAATATCAGGACCAGTTGTAGTCGCTGATGGTATGAAAGGATCTCAGATGTATGAGATGGTTAGAGTAGGCGAAGAAAAACTTATAGGTGAGATCATCGAACTTGAGGGAAGCACTGCAACCATTCAGGTTTATGAAGAAACCAAAGGAATAAAACCAGGAGAGATTGTTGAAAGTACTGGTGGTCCTCTTTCAGTCGAATTAGGACCCGGAATTATAGGATCAATTTTTGATGGTATTCAAAGGCCTCTTGAAGGTATAAAGGCCCTAGCAGGCGATTATATTCCAAGAGGTGTAGATGTACCGGCCATATCAAAGGAGAAAAAATGGAAGTTTATACCCAAAGCAAGTGAAGGGGATTCCGTTTCAGGAGGAGATGTTATTGCTGAAGTTCAGGAAACTTCAGTAGTATTACACAAAATAACGGTTCCTCCTAATGTCTCAGGTGTCATTAAAAGTATTGCATCTGAAAGTGAATATTTTGTAACAGAAGATATAGCTGAAATTGAAACATCGGGAGATATTATAAAGCTTCAGATGATGCAAAAATGGCCAGTCAGAATTGCAAGACCATACAAAAATAAACTTGACCCCAATATACCACTTATAACTGGTCAACGTCCTCAGGACACCTTTTTTCCCGTTGCAAAAGGTGGAACATCAGCTATGCCCGGACCATTTGGTTCTGGAAAAACTGTTACACAGCAACAACTTGCTAAATGGGCAGACGCTGATGTTATTGTATATGTTGGATGTGGAGAGCGTGGAAATGAGATGACAGAGGTTTTAAAGGAATTCCCAGAACTTGAAGATCCAAAAAGTGGAAAACCGTTGATGGACAGGACAGTACTTATTGCAAATACATCTAATATGCCTGTGGCAGCAAGGGAAGCTTGTGTATATACTGGAATTACCATTGCAGAATACTTCCGTGATATGGGCTATGATGTAGCTCTCATGGCTGATTCCACATCCAGGTGGGCAGAAGCAATGAGGGAGATTTCAGGAAGACTTGAAGAAATGCCTGGAGAAGAAGGATATCCAGCATACCTTGCATCACGTTTGGCACAGTTCTATGAAAGATCCGGAAGAGTTTCAATTTTAGGGAAAGAGGAACAAAACGCCTCTGTTACAGTTGTAGGGGCAGTTTCACCACCTGGTGGAGACTTATCAGAGCCAGTAACCCAGAACACACTGCGTATATCTAAAGTTTTCTGGGCACTGGATGCATCACTTGCTGATAGAAGACATTTCCCATCAATAAACTGGTTACAGAGTTATTCATTGTATCTGGACAGTGTGCAAGAATGGTGGGCCAATAATACCAGCCAAGATTGGAGAGAGCTTAGAGATAAAGCTATGGCTTTATTGCAAAAAGAAGCTGAGCTACAGGAAATCGTTCAACTCGTAGGACCTGATGCATTGCCTGATCGGGAAAGAATAATCCTTGAAAGTACCAGAATGATTCGTGAGGATTTCCTACAGCAAAATGCCTACCATGAGGTTGATACTTATTGTTCACCACAGAAACAATATGGAATGTTAAAAACTATCATGAATTTTCACGGAGAAACAACATCTGCCTTGGCGAAGGGGGTGTCGATTGACGATCTCGTAGATCTGAAGGTAAAAGAAGACATAGGAAGAATGAAATACATTCCAGAGGCTGAATTTGAAGAAAGAATGGTAGAGATCAATAATAATATCATTAACCAATGCAAGGAGATAGGGGGATAGTAAATGGAAATAGAAACCAAGGCAAAAGTATATACTACAGTTTCTGAAGTTTCTGGTCCTCTAATGATTGTAGAAGGTGTAGAGGGAGTAGCATACGGAGAGATAGTAGAGATAGAAACTCCTGGTGGAGAGAGCAGAAAAGGAGAAGTTTTAGAAGTCAAAGAAGATATAGCTGTGGTTCAGGTATTTGAAGGGACAAGGGGTCTCAATACATCCACCACAAAAATAAGATTCACAGGAAGAACCGTGAGACTGGGTGTATCTGTGGACATGCTTGGTAGGATATTTAATGGAACTGGAAACCCCATAGATGGAGGACCTGAGATAATCCCTGAGAAGGATCTTGATATTAATGGAGCTCCAATGAATCCGTCAGCAAGAATGTTCCCAGCGGAATTTATACAGACTGGTGTTTCAACCATTGATGGTATGAACACACTTGTGCGTGGACAGAAACTTCCTATTTTCTCAGGATCCGGGCTACCTCACAACGAACTGGCAGCACAGATCGCAAGACAAGCAAAGGTTTTAGGGAAAAAAGAAGAGTTTGCAGTCATATTTTCAGCTATGGGCATTACCCATGAGGAAGCAAACTATTTCATGAAAGATTTTGAAAGAACAGGAGCTTTAGAAAGGGTCACGTCATTTATGAATTTGGCAGACGATCCTGCAATTGAGAGGATCATTACTCCGCGTCTTGCACTTACAACAGCAGAATATTTTGCCTTTGAGAAGGATATGCACGTTCTTGTAATATTAACTGATCTCACAAACTATGGAGAAGCTCTGCGAGAGATATCTGCTGCTAGAAGTGAAGTTCCAGGAAGAAGAGGATACCCTGGTTACATGTACACAGACCTTGCGACTCTATATGAAAGGGCAGGTAGAATAAAGGAGAAAAAAGGTTCAATTACCCAGATGCCAATTCTCACCATGCCACAGGATGACATAACTCATCCAATAGCAGATCTTACAGGTTACATAACAGAAGGACAGATGGTTTTAAGCAGAGAAATACACAGGAAAGGAATATTTCCACCTGTAGATGTTCTACCTTCACTTTCAAGGCTTATGAGTGGTGGAATTGGACCAGAAAGAACTAGAGAAGATCACAGCGGGGTTTCAGACCAACTATATTCTGCATATGCAGAAGGTCGTGACCTTCGAGATCTTGTGATGGTTGTTGGTGAAGAAGCACTAACAGAACGTGACAGAAAATTCCTGGAATTTGCAGATGCATTTGAGAAGAGGTTTGTAACCCAGGGAAAGGATGAAGACAGAACCATTCAACAAACTCTCGATCTGGGATGGGATCTTTTAAGTATCTTACCTAAAGCAGAACTTAAACGTGTCAGTGAAGAACACATATCCAAATATTACCCAGAATATAGAGAATAAGGATAATTCTCTAATTTAACATCTTTAACGTTAAGGTGACAAAATGGCAGAAGAAATGGTAGAAGGAGTTAATCCAACAAGGATGGAACTTCTAAAATTAAAGGACAGGGTTAATCTAGCGGTTAAGGGTCATAAACTCCTAAAGGAGAAAAGAGATGCCCTTATCATGGAATTTTTTAGTATCCTAGATCGTGCAAAAGGGGTCAGAGAGAATGTGGAGAAGAAGTTGGGAAAATCTTTCGAAGACCTCATTGCAGCTCAGGCCATAATGGGTGATTTTGCTGTTGGGAAGGCTGCTATGTCTGTTCAGGAGTCATTAGATATTGAAGTGGATACCCGGAGCGTCATGGGTGTAACTGTTCCTGTAATTGAATACAAGAACATAAAAAAATCCATGATTCAGAGAGGTTATGGACTTGTTGACACATCTGCAAAATTGGATGAGGCATCATGTGGATTTGAAGAAGCCATTGCGTTGATACTTGAACTTTCAGAGGTTGAAATGACTGTGAAGCTACTTGCAGGTGAAATAGAATCAACAAAAAGAAGAGTAAATGCTCTAGAACATATTATGATTCCAAGATTGCAGAACACAGTTAAATATATCGAGATGAGACTTGAAGAGATGGAGAGGGAAAACTTCGTCAGATTGAAGATTATAAAACAAGCCATGGAAGAATAATTGATAAAATAATTGATGAATAATCATTTCATGGCTTTAATAGGTGAATATAATGGTTAGGATTGTTACTAGACTTGAGGAAGTTAGAGAAGATCTTAAAAAACTTAAACATGAAATGAAACACGAAATTGGAGATTTTAAATTTGCAGATTCAGGGAAGGTAAAAAGCATAGTTGCAGATGAGGATGTTGAATTTAAAGTGGGAGACATCAAACCAGTCAAAATAAAGGATTTAGAGATACCTGCAAATCATATAGGTCTTTTATCTTCCTATGCACGAAACAAGTTTGGACATATAATTGCTATTGGTGAAGAAGTTCCTCTGCCAATTGAATGGAATAGAAGTGCTGATCATGCCACGTTCGTTGCTGCTCTAGATGGTGAAGTTAAAAAGAATGATTTAATTGGTATTTTAATACTCTTCCCAGTACAAATTTACAGGTAGAACTAAATTAATTGTAATCAGATAAAATTACTAAATCTAATTGTCTTTAAATTTAGAGCTAATGATAGTTTTGAAGAACCGTTAAAATGATCTTCATTGATTTAATAATTGATTTTTTTTTAAATTTTCTAAAATTAATCTATTTCTATAAAAAGAACATAATAACAGTTTATACAGTATTTATAAGGTTTAAAACCTTAGACTCAATAACTTTTTTTATGGAAAATTATATTGATCAAACAATTTATTTAAAAATTTATTTAAGATATAATTTAATTAGGA
The DNA here is from genome assembly GCA_016874685.1 of Methanobacteriota archaeon. Lineage (GTDB taxonomy): Archaea > Methanobacteriota > Methanobacteria > Methanobacteriales > Methanobacteriaceae > VGTM01. Next base: position 2,310 of record VGTM01000044.1, on the reverse strand, counting down.
TGTGATACAAGTTCATACTGAGGTGAAATCATGGCACCACACTGTGATACAATGGATGGACCTGTGGTAATGGCAGCAGAAATGGCTTTGGAAATGGAAAATGTTAGCTATGTGCTGCCCTTTGTACCCAGAAGGGCTGAAGCAGAAATAAAGTATGCATTTGATAGAACGCTCTCTGTTAGGGAGTTGAGTGAGGAGGCAGCGGAAATTGCGGATTACTGGTTCTTTGAGACTGCTGTGCGTCTTCACAGAGAGGGAGAGGGTAAACCTTACACTGGACTCAAACCAGCTGGACAGGACTGGGGACCAGTAGTAAAAAAAGCAGAAAAGGCAATCGAGAAAGAAGATCCAACTGAGATTATAGAATTCATATTACGCACTGTTGAAGCTGAACTTCTTAAGAGATTTGATGATGCAGTTTCTAAAAGAGGTTATGATGTAAACGATGTAGATGCTGCAAGAGATTATGTGGGGGCTATGTTGGATTTTGTTCTATATTCACACCATTTGTATAAATATATAATAAAAAAGTAGTACTATTTATCAATTTATAATAATTCTGATAAAAGAGTTATTAAAAAAATTAGTAGTAAATTAAAAAAATGGGGGTTTAGGAATGATTAGTTGAACTTCATTCCAATTTTTTTTATTTGGGAACTTTACATTTACCTTTACAAGTAGACATTTCTCTTCAAACCTTCACAGCCTTAAAAACAGCTCATTCACGCGAATGAGATTTACAAATCCATCCAACAATTTCCAATTCCTTCATAACCAGCATTAAATCGTCTTCGCCAAGGTCACCAAGAGCATATAAACGGGCTCTTATCATGTCAGGCTCTATAACTTCAAATGTAAATCCTCGCTCTCCTAAACATGTTAATATGTGTTTATGCTCTCCCTCTTCAACTTTAACAGCTAAAACTTCTAAGTAGCCAGCCTGAGAGTCATCACCAGCCCTTAATTCAACTAAACGTTTTTCTGTCATGTTTCTATCTCCATCTTGAATCCTTTTTTCTGTTTTTATATTCATGCAACGACCTTATAAATTAGAGATAAACAATAAAATTCGAATATGAATCATAAAGGAAGTGATTTATTGATTAATGAAATGAGAAGACTTGATTATATCAATACAAATATTGAAGATAAATATGTGAAAAAAGAGAGGATACAGTGATAAAAAAAGAAATCAAATTACTTATTTAACTTCCCATGATTATTGATTCCCCATATAATCCATAAATGATATTTTCATTTAAAGTTTTTTTTCACAGACTCAATCTTTCCTTTATACAATTCCTGACAGGTATCTTAGCATCCTCTATCTGAACCATCAGATCATCTATTATTTCTATAAGTTCCTCGTAGGATTCAATTTTGCTTTCACGTTCTAAGGTTAAACGTCTCATTTCTTTTGCTCTTCTTCTAGGTAACGATCCAGGTTTTAATGAGCTTAAAATTCCTTGGGAGGCATTTGGAGAATATTTTTCTCTGATCATTTTTCTTTTTTTTAAGTACATTCCCTCAATGGATCGAATATCACTATTTATTTTTTCCTTTATTTGCTCCAGAATTTTTTCTCTTTCTTCTAGTTCTGCCATACTATGTCTGCATTGAGCAATAGATGATATATCAATTTCAATATCCCCTATTTCAAAAATTAGTTTGCGATATTCATTTAAATCCATCTTTTTCTCCATAATTAGCTTTTTTAGAATTGTCATATTCACAGGTTTAATTTAAGATATGATTAGTTGGCATAATAACAATCAATTGTTTACTTCAATTAAAATCTTCAATAAATTGTCTTCTATTTCACACTTTGTTCTGAAATCGTCATTTTCTTTTTCTATATCTCTTATTTTATATAGCACATTGTTGAGAGAGGTTGTGTTGAAAACACCGGTTTTATCCTCTGGTTTAGATGATATTAGCAATATTATTACCTTTCCTTGGTCGATTATAACATTGTAATTTATGGCATTGATATATATGGCGTCTGAGAGTCTTAAAAGAAGTTTTATATATTTTATAGGGAGCCCACTTTTGCTTATTATCTCTTTAATTTTGTCGTTTTCTCTGCACTGTTCTATATCTATATCCACATTGATCACCATTTATTTTTATATATACATTATGTAGATCATATAAAAAGTACACTCCTGTCCATTATATAGTGCGAAGGTTTAATATATAAGTGCAAATATTATAATTATGAAAGATGTTGATTTGGTTTTGGATTTGTTTATTCCAGATGAAAATAGGGCTATGGAGATTTTTAGAAAGATAAGATGGGCTGAAAGAATT
>VGTM01000043.1 GCA_016874685.1 Methanobacteriota archaeon | reverse complement strand
GTCTTTTATTGTGCTCACCGAAAGATTTAACATATCACTATTCCAAAAATTACCACGTAGGGTGGTTTTTGTTGTCATAAATAAAATATACACCCTACCATATTACTAAACTTTACGAACTACTGATAATAATTATAATATTAAAAGCGCCGAATCTTCACCTCCACCTACCATCCCCTAGCTGATGGGCAGAATTTAATGATTTATTAAATAATTATCTATCTGATAATGAATTTAATTCTAGTCTTTTTATGTCATATGTGGCAAAAAATGGATATTATTGTACAGTTCTGGATAAAGAAGTTTTAACTCCTTCTGATTAGAATTAAGATGATTTCAGGCTATTCAATTAAATTTAAAAAATAAAGTTGAATATTATTTTTCCAGTTCAGCAACTTTAGTAGCGAATGCATTTAAAACCTTCTTGGACAATCCTTCCACAAATTTCAGTGATCCAGCACATTCATGCCCTCCACCATCTATACCTGCTTCAGGAATCTCATCTGCTAACTTTAAAATGATGGTGTTCAAGTTGAATCCATAAATTTCATTCACAGCATCAGTTGCCCTTATAACACTGAAATCAGGCCCGTATGCTAAGGTGATGATTGGTTTGTCTTCACCATGCTTTTGAACTACACTATCATGTATAAATCCGCAGGTTTTACCTGGGGCAGGGTAGGTGAATTTGTGTGCATATTTTTCCACATCCAGGACATTGAATAGGATTCTGTTGGGAAGTTTCTGTGTTTTTAGATTTGGCAGAGCAGCTTTAAGCTGCATTTCGACTCTCCTTTGGGATTCCCCATAAAGTGCATCAACAAGTTTTTTGTGCTTTTCCCTGTTTCCAAGACCTAGTATTGTGTCAATAATACCTCTACCATTCATGAATCTCAGATAAAATGCTTCGAAGTCTATACATGTCGCAATTTTGTCCAGATCTTCTTCATCATATCCTTTCTCACTTGCAAGTTCTATATATTTTTGAGCCTCATATGAGCTGGCATGGTCCCCAACAGCAGCTATACCTGCAAAGTGCATCAATTTCTCTTTAACTTCAGGATTTATCATCTTGGCTATCTCCACAGCCAGTGCGCCTGCAGTTAGCTGTGAGTCTCCGCCTACAAGGTAAGGATTCACATGTACATCCACGTATTCATCCACAGTGACTTTTTCATCTTTTACTTCACCTGGATAGTGATGATCCACAACAACAACCTCAATATCATATATTTTAACCTTTATTAAGGCCAGAATATCTTCTTCTGTGGATCCATTGTCCAATAAAACCAGTAAAGGAAGTTTCTGGCCATGCCGCTCCATATCTTCTAATGCAAAAGATAGATCCTTAACAACGTCCTCCAGCTCATAGAATGGGGCTTTACTTGGCGCTCTCCTGAAAAAATGCCATTCTGCATCACTATTTGGGTTCATTTCCTTTAGTAGGGGAATAACAGCCTTTTCAATAGCCACACCTGCACATATCCCATCTGCATCTGCGTGATGCCGTAGGAGAATGGATCTACCGTCGAAAACAGCTCTTCTTATTGCTTTCGCCGCTTTCCTCATGCGTTCTTTTAATTTTTCAAGAACCTCACTTTCTATTAAAAGATCTGTTGTCTCTGGTTCAGCTCTCCTGTCAATAGCCTCTTCTATGAGTTTACGGGCTCCTACAGAATCTTTACCATGTAATCTTTCAATTGATTGGGATTCTATCTGTATTTTCCCCCCGTGAAGGGAAACTTCACCAATTACCTCTACAATATTTCCAGTGTTTATGTGGGGATAAACTCTAACTCCTGGTTCATCAAAAGCAGCCACCCATGTGGTTGCAGTTTCATCTGAGATTGTGAATATGGTAGGACCAGAGGTCTGTTGAATCTGGATAACCTCTCCAACCAATTTCACGGTTTTTCCCATGGATTTTTTGTTTATTTTTCTTATTTTAGTTCTTTTAATATCCTTTTTCAGTTTTATGATCTCGTAACTTCCCGTAATATTGGATGGGGCCAGATCAACCTCACCTTTATTTTCTTTAATCTCAATGATCTTTACAAAGAGTTCATCATCAACTTTATAAGTTGGCATTCCAGTTCGCATCAAGCCAAAAACATTCCTGTTTAAACTTACAAATACCCCATAATCTTCAACTCTTGTAATCTTTCCCTTGTAATCTGCTCCAATTTCCAAGTCGTTTATGTCACAGGCTGGATGTAGGATAAAGATCTTGTTTTTTACCTGGCAATCTGTGCAAAAATCAGCAGGAGATTCAATTTTTTTACCGCATTTCTGGCATACGTTAATTTGTCCGGTGCCCTGGCATTGTTCGCATGTTTCTCTAACTTCTATTTCTCCTTTGCCCTTACAGACATTACATGGAACTTCCTGGGATTGATCCAGTTCATAATGTTTCGAAGCTGTGTTGGAGACGCCTTTAAAATGATCCTTAAGATTCACCTCATCCTGAAGCCCGGTGCCATGGCAACCTTCACAGATCTTATAGCTTTTAACACTGTATCCTCTGCCTTTACAGTCTATACATGTTTTTTTCATTGATTTACCTCAAGCTCAGCTTTCTTTGAATTTTGATGGATTCTGTCTCACTATTTCCGCTCTTTTATTCTTGTATTCCATGGCATTCCTCATAAATTCATTTGCTGCGTCAACGTGAGTGTTTGCAGTATCAGTGTTATTTTCTTTAAAAAGCTGGATTGCGATTTTAAGCTCTGAAGTGGCATTTAGTTTGGCATCTATTTCATTGATCACATATCCAATATAATCTATGTAAACAGTTTCATTTGAATTTTTTGCGTAAGCTAATGCTTCCTGTGCAGAAGATTTGGCTAAATTGAACTCAGAAGCGGATTGATCACAATTTAAAAGTGCATTTTCATAGGAATATCTGTTTGTGTCATTTGCACTTTTATTGAATAATTCATCTCCTTTTTTAATATGATCATTAATTGTTGGTGCAATTTCATTTATTTTGTTTATATCCTGTTGAAAGCATCCAGATAAAAACACAACCAGTGTTATTAGAACCAATACCAAAAATTTATCTTTCATGTTACCTCCATCATGATATTTCTAGCCAATAAGGCTTAATGCACATAGTATTTAGTATTATTTTTTGAAGACCTTAAAATATTTGATATCATTAATTTATCATAAATCTAATCTTGCTGGGATTTACAGTTTTGGGTTTAATTATTTTTTAGGAGTTACGAATAAATTTAATATAATGATTTAGCTCATATCCATTAATAAGACTTTATCATGTACAATAAATCATATAATCTTAATTTTAAAAAATTTCAAAAAAATGAAAGAATATTTAACTTTAATTTTTTCTGGTTCTATAATTGTTCAAGATCTCCAAAGCCCATGAATTGTACAGTATTCTCTCGCTCTAATCTCTGATGTTTCATCTGATTTTAATTCAAATTCGGCTTCAGGTTTATCACCGGGAGAGAAATATTTTCTGTAAATTTTTCCATCAACAATCAGTTCAATCCATTCAATGTAATGGTTCTCCTCCATAGGATGTGGAACAGAACCAACTTTGACCTTTACTCCAAATTCTGTTTTTTCCATGATTGGAATATGCTTTTCAGGACCTACATCACCATCTTTTTCCTTTAGTATTTCCATGGGATGACCACAACAGACCAGTGTTCCTCCCCCAGTACGTAAAACTTCAACCATGTTTCCACAGATGTTGCAACGGCAAACTTGTTTTTGTTCTGTCATTTAGGTTCTCCATTTTCTTACTCAATTTTTTAAACGCTTATCAATATTGTTCAATCTTGATCTCATAATATTTTTCAGGATGATCACATGCAGGACATTTTTCTGGGGGCTGTTTACCAACATGTACGTATCCACATTTTCTGCATACCCATTCCACTTCTTTTTCCTTTCTAAAGACAGTACCAGCTTCTACTTTCCTTAAAAGTTTTTTGTATCTGTCTTCATGATGTTCCTCTGCCTGGGAAATCGCTCTTAATCTGGTTGCAATTTCGCTTAGACCTTCTTGATCCGCCACATTTGCAAATTCAGGATACATCTCGGTATTTTCGTAATGTTCTCCAGCAATTGCGGCCTTTAGGTTTTCAGTAGTGGTTCCAAGAGTGGTGGGAGCTTCTGCTTCTACAATAATCGGATCAAATTCTTGGTCGCTTTTGGCTTTTAGCTCATTGATTAGCCTGAAAAGCCACTTAGCATGTTCTCTCTCATTATCTGCAGTAATTAGGAAGATCTCAGCAATCTGTTCATAGCCTTCCTTTTTTGCAATCTTGGAATAGAAAGTATACCTGTTCCTGGCCTGACTTTCGCCAATAAATGCTTTTGTTAGGTTTTCTATTGTTTTGTTCATAATATGCACCTTATTTTCTTTTAGCAGTATATCTTTTATAATTCCTTTTTATTATATCTGACTTTTTCTTATATGTGTGATAGAAAAGTTGAATAATTTATTCATTAAGGAAACAAAATAAACTGAAAATTCAACCAAATTTCCATTTTAAGCTATATTATATAAATTTATGAAAATGGACCATCAATTCGGCTTCTAACCCTATTTTTTAAGAATATTTTCCATTTTCTCTGCAATTTCATGACTTTCTTCGTTCACTGGTATCAATTTTATATGGGAAGCAGATTTAACCCCTATACCAAGTTCAGATGCTCTTTTAATTTGGCCTAATTCAAAGATACGTCCGTTCATAACATTTTTCGTGGCCCCATAAATTCTAAGAATAGCAACCCCCACAGCATCTATAGCCGCCCTGTTACTACTTGCAAGCATAAGATTAGGTTCCACTAGGTCGCCGTGTGCAGGACACCACTTACAAAGGCTTTTATGGTATCTATAACAACCAAATCCACCTTGTAAAACTTGTTTATCTCAGCTACTATATGCCTTTGGTATGGAGATATATGCATCTCTGCCATATAGTCATATAAACCTCCCGGCATTCTTTTTGCTAGTATAATTACAGAATTTTTAAGCGACAGGGTGAAATGACATCCCAAATTGTGTGTTTTAAGACAACAGGTCTGAACAACTTTACGAGCTTCAAGAAATATTTTGGGAAGATAAAATCCTCTTAGCCAGTGAGTTCCTTTTCTATCTATCTTCACCCAAGCATCTTTATCCTCTTCATCCAGAACCACAACTTTAAACCCAATTCTTGAGCTAATTCAAATACTCCGGCGTAATCCAATACCTTGCGGGTGTTGCCCATAGCGCTTCGCTCTACCAAGATTAAATCTTTTATACCTGCTTCTTTTAGCATTTTCACCAAAATTTTAAGGGTTTCAGGATGTGTTGAAGCAGGGAATGAATCTACACTGTTAAAATTTGCTTTTAGTGCCACATTACTCCCGGAAAATTCGTTCAAATTAAATTGTTGGAGCAGACTTCTAATTCCCTATCACGATCCGCTGTTTTAACTAAAAAAACTTCTTCGATTGTATTTTGAGCCATTATGATTGTAACCCCTTTAGAAATTTCATAAGATAATTTAAAAGATAATTTAAAATTACCTTTTCCTTCAATTCAAATGGAAATTTTGGATAAATATTTCCAATCTATCTAGAATTTCACCCGGAAATTGTCAAGATTTGGATTTACTGTATGAGTAGTTTTTGCTAACTTTATCTCCTTCATTTTAAATCAATCTTCTTTATCAATATTTCTGAAAAAATAATATCATTATAATCATAAAAATCAATAGACCTAAACAATTTATTTAATGTTAATATTCATGATTTTTTTTGTTAAACTGGCAATTTAGAACAAAATTCTAAAATAAAAAAATATAAATAAATAAATTATGATATTAAAAAAGAGTTATTTGGTTATTAAGGAGATCTGCCAGATGCCTGGATCTGCCCTTCATATGGGCTTCAAAAAGATTTTTAGTTATAAATTAAAATTATGCATGAAAAAATCATCCCATGAAAAATAAGGCGTTTTAAAAGTTAAAATTCAAAAATTTGGATATTAAAAAATGGAGAGGTGATATAATGAAAAAATACGTCTGTAATGCATGTGGATATATCTATGATCCAGAAGAAGGTGATCCTGATTCCGGTATAGAACCAGGTACACCATTTGAAGAACTTCCAGATGACTGGTTATGTCCAATCTGTGGAGTTGGAAAAGATATGTTTGAATCTGTGGATTGAAAAATGACTTCTCCAATAATTAAACCCAGAATATATGCAGTAGGAGCTATAGATTGGGATAGACTACTATTCGATGAAATCATTCCCCTTCCAGATGGTACTAGTTACAATTCCTATCTAATAAAAGGTCTTGAAAAAACAGCCCTAATAGATACAGTTGATCCCACTAAAGAGAGGGAACTAGTGAACAACCTTCAAAAATTAGATGTTAAAATTGATTATATTATCTCTAATCATGCGGAACAGGACCATTCCGGTTCAATAGGAAAGATACTGGAACTTTACCCTGATGCCAAAGTTGTTACCAGCCCTAAATGCAAAGATATGCTTAAAGACCTTCTTTTAATTTCAGAAGATAGATTCCATACAGTAATTGATGGAGAGGTTCTATCACTTGGAGATAAAACACTTAAATTTATTTACACCCCTTGGGTCCACTGGCCAGAAACCATGGTCACATACCTTGAGGAAGAAAAAATATTATTTAGCTGTGATTTTTTTGGATCCCATCTTGCATCAAGCGATCTTTTTGTAATGGATGAGACTTATGTTTACAGAGCTGCAAAACGATATTATGCAGAGATAATGATGCCCTTTAGAAAAATTATACAGGTAAATATGGAAAAGATAAAAGATTTAGATATTGAAATAGTTGCACCCAGTCACGGGCCTATCTATAAAAATCCTAGACTTATTTTTGATGCCTATAGAGACTGGATTTCCGAGGATACAAAAAATGAAGTGATCATTCCCTACATATCAATGCACGGTACCACCAGGACTATGGTTGAACACCTGATAAATGCTTTGATCACTAAAGGCGTAAAAGTCAGACCATTCAACTTATCAAAAACTGATATTGGAGAACTTGCCATGGCACTTGTTGATGCATCTACAATAGTTATTGCCTCACCCACAGTCTTAACTGGCCCGCATCCAAACGCAGTTTATGCTGCATATCTAACAAATGTTCTAAGACCCAAACTAAAATTCGCATCTGTTATAGGTTCTTATGGATGGGGTGGAAGGATGTTTGAGCAGATCACTGGATTATTAAATAATTTGAATGTGAAAATAATCGACCCTGTCATTATAAAAGGTTTTCCTAAGGGTGATGATTTTAAAAAACTTGATAAACTGGCAGATGAAATAGTAAATAAGCATAAAGATCAGAATATAATTAAAAATAGTTGATAAAAATTAGTTGAAATTGGCAAAAAATCATTAGAATAACATCAAAATAAGGAGGTATAATATGATTGAGAAAAAAATGTCAAAGGCCCTAAACAATCAATTGAACGCTGAACTTTATTCTGCATACCTTTATCTATCCATGGCAGCATACTTTGGATCGGAAGACTTCGCCGGATTTTCTAATTGGATGAGAATACAGGCACAAGAAGAACTGACCCATGCAATGAAGTTCTATGATTATATCACCCAAAGAGGCGGAAGAGTAATTCTAACTTCCATAGAGGAACCCCCATCAGAATGGCACTCACCTCAGGCTGCATTTGAACACGTTTATGAACATGAATGTAAGGTTACAGGGTTGATCAACGAACTGGTTAATCTGGCTTTATCTGAAGGTGACCATGCCACCAACAACTTCTTGCAATGGTTCGTAGCTGAACAGGTTGAAGAAGAAGAATCAGCAAGTGCAGTGCTTCAAAAAGTTAAACTAGCCGATGATTCTTTAGGCAGTTTATTTATGATTGATAACGAACTTGGACAGAGAGTATTCCACCCGCCAGCTGAAGAAAAATGAAAAATAGATATTAATAAATATTTTCTTTTTATTTTTTCAAAATATTATTTTTAAATCCAATATAAATTTCTAATTTATTCTCAACTTAATCAGGAAAATTTATAGCGATAAAAACAGTACCCCCCTACAAAATTTTTTAATTTTAATTAATTTATAATAAAATCCATCACAAGTAGATAATAAAGACTAAAAATAGTTTGATAATGTCCGACGAAATTATTAAATAAAATAGTGATTATAAATAATGATCAAACAATTAATGGGGGGTACATAATGGGTGAAAAAATATACGAATTAAAACGTATTAAAAAAAAAGATAGAGGAATGCCACTTATTGGAGACAAATTTCCAAAAATAAAGGTACAGACGACCCATGGAATGATGAAATTGCCCAAAGAGTTCAAAGGAAAATGGTTCATTTTCTTCAGCCATCCAGCTGATTTCACACCAGTTTGTACAAGTGAATTTTTCGCCTTCCAAAAAAGATTTGACCAGTTCACCCAGTTGAACTGCCGTCTAATTGGACTCAGTGTAGATCAGGTTTTCGCACATCTTAAATGGACAGAATGGATCAATGAAAATCTCAATGTTAAAATAATGTTTCCCATAGTGGCTGATACTGGCAAAGTTGCAAATAAATTAGGATTAATTCATCCTGCACAGGGACCAAACACAGTAAGAGCTGTTTTTATAGTGGATCCAGAGGGCATAATTAGAGCCATACTCTACTATCCCAAAGAACTTGGAAGAAACATAGACGAAATCCTGAGAATGATTAAAGGATTACAAACAGTTGATGAACAAGGTGCTGCTGTTCCTGAAAATTGGCCTGACAATGAACTAATTGAAGACAGACTTATAATACCACCTGCAGGCGATGAAAAAACAGCTGCTGAAAGAATGAAAAACTTTGAATGCTTTGACTGGTGGTTCTGTCACAAAGAGAGATTTAAAAAACACAAGTGGTAAATGAGTTCGGAGAGAATAATATGGCTGAAAAATTATTTTATGCTTTACCTGAATTACCATATGGTTACAAAGACTTGGAACCATATATATCAGAAGAACAGCTAAAAATACACCACACCAAACATCACCAAGCATATGTTGATGGTGCTAACGCTCTACTTAACAAATTTGACGACACCAGAGCAAAAGGAGAAGATTTTGACATTAAAGCCACTGCAAAAGAGTTATCATTCCATGTAGGTGGTTTCCTACTTCATAAACTATTCTGGGGTAACATTGGACCAGCAGATAAATGCGGAGGAGAACCCACTGGAACCCTGGCCGAATACATAAAAAAGGACTTTGGAAGTTTTGAAAGATTCAGGAAAGAATTTTCACAAGCCACTATCAGCGTGGAGGGTTCTGGATGGGCTGCTTTAACCCTATGTAGAGGAACTGATAGACTGTTTATAATGCAGATCGAGAAACACAACGTTAATGTCATTCCTAACTTCAGAATCTTGATGGTTCTCGATGTATGGGAACATACATACTACCTGGACTATAAGAATGTAAGACCTGACTTTGTAGAGGCTTTTTGGAATATTGTAAACTGGGATGAAGTGAACAAAAGAGTTGAACTGTGGTTAAACACTGGAATATAGGAACTAAATTTATTTTTTTTATTTTTATTTTTTAAATTTCTTTCAAAAATATAAATTAAAATATTTATTTAAAAATTATTATTACAAACTTATTTTTTAAAAAAATACGTTTAAAAATTATTTCTAAATTATATAACAAGAATAAACAATTTTACTAAATCAAACAGGCCCAACATTTGGTCTTCCTTCTCTCATACCCATACCTGCCTCTCTTTTTAATTTTTCGGGTTTAAATAGCATCTTAACTACATTCTGGGCATGTTCTCTTGCACGATTTTCAGCCAGGATTTTCAGGTCTTTTGCATCCTCTCCTTCATCCTCATGCACAAAAACCTCTATTATGTGAGTATTGGTCATAAGCTGAGCATATATGAGTCCCATTGAGGCCTCATGAGCACATGTTTTATCTATTTGCTCTGGACCAGGCATTCCAAAAGACATAACTATTTCACATTCCTCTTCTTCAATCAACTTCTTTGAAGCAACAGGGAGATCTTTTATTCCAGGTACTGTACGTCTTATGAAGTTTATATTACCTACATGCTTTTTTATTTCATCTATTGCATATGCAGCCATATCAACTCTTGCAAATGTGGTATCACAGATTCCTATGTTCATTTTATCACCATAATATAGATAAAATTTAATCAAATTTCTATATAATGATTTTTATAATATATGATGAAATAAATAATGAAGGAAATGAAATAAAATTCTATTTTGCTGTAATTTTTTTGTATTTATTAAAATAATGTATTTTCTATCAAATTTAAATAATTTTATGAAAACTTTGAATATTAAATCATTGCAAATCTTCAAAATGCTTTAGAACTCTTTTTCGCGCCTGTCCGATAGTTAGGGGATATGGTTTTTCAAATGGTAATTTATCTTCTTTTTGGAGTATCTCCATAAGATGCGCAATCCTTGGGAGCCTCAAATTTGCACCCCTAATTGTTTCAATATCTTCAAACACTTTTTGAGGTGTACCTTCCTTTATTATCGCACCCTGACTGATTATATATATTTGATTAGCATAAAGAGGCACCATATCAACATCATGAGTGGATATGATTATTGTCATACCTTCTTCATTTAATTCATAGAGAATCTTTAAGATCTGGGATGCTCCCTTGGGATCAAGTCCGGAGGTGGGCTCATCAAGCACCATGATTTTGGGTTTCATAGCCAATATACCTGCGATAGCCACTCTTTTTTTCTCTCCACCGCTTAAATGATGGGGTGGTTTTTTCTCAAACCCCAACATGCCTACTTTCTCTAAAGATTCCCTCACCCGTCTCTCAACCTCATCTTTAGATAAACCGATGTTCATAGGTCCGAATGCAACGTCTTCCACCACTGTAGGGGCAAATAACTGATCATCAGGATTTTGAAAGACTATACCAACAGTCTGCCTTACCTTCATTAAACCTTTCTTACTGTATTCTACAGAATTACCATTAATTTTTATCTCACCTGAAGACGGTCTTAGAATTCCATTGAAATGTAGAAATAAAGTAGATTTACCTGCACCATTTGGTCCTAAAAGTGCAACGATTTTTCCTTCATCAACCCTGAAATTGACTTTCTCAAGAGCTTTCGTACCATCAGGATAGTGATATGTGACATCTATTGCTTCAACTACGTTCATCTCTTCACCCATTGAATCTTTGCATTCTATTAAATAATATCCTTAGTACAATAAAAGCTTTTGGAAATACATAATCAGAGCTAAATCACTTTGAAACCTCTGGTTAAATAAACCCCTAACAAAAGCAAAAATTCGAATGATAACAATAAGAACAGATTTTCAATGTCAATGGATTTTTGGACCTCAAATGTTTTAATAGACCCATTATAACATCTTGATTCCATAGTAATGTATAGTTGTTCTCCCTTTGACCATGTTTTTATGAAAAGATTGCTCGCCAGAAGCGCAACTGATCTGTATGTATTTTTCAAACTGGAATAGCCCAGTCTAGTCTGTTGAGAATTATACATCTTCCCCGATTCATCTAAAAAGACAAATATGTAACGATACATCATCATTGCAATCTCAATGATGATCTTGGGGATTCTGAAGCGCTCAAGTAGGAAAAATATCTCATTTATGGGAGTTGTAAGAACCAAAAATCCAAGACATGAGAAACAACCCATAATTCTTGCTAAAACTAAAAATCCAAGATTTAAACCATCCTTATATACTGCAAGGTTGAATATCCCAATATTAAACCAGGGTTCACTTATTCCAAAGAAGACTGTCATGAAAATAAATGTCATGAACCCAAAAATGAAAGGAATTGAAAGGAATTTCAAATAGAATTTGAAGGGAATTTTTGCCAAAAATATAATTAAAAAAAGCATTAAAAAAGTTATGGTGAGGGGTATAACTGGTGATGTGGATACCAAACACACTATCACGGTCAAAATTGCAAATAAAACCTTAAAAGATACATTTGCATCCTTAATACTATTAGTGTAGGCGTAGTTATCAAGTGTGTTTTCTATCATATCCCCCATACCTCATTCAGTTTTTCTCATTAGTTTTCTCTTTGCAGTGTAATATCCCAAGAAGTAGCCTATAATCAGCGCCCCAATAGCAGCCTGCAAAGCAAAAATTAAAGTTTCGATTTCTCCACTGGGAGGTTCCCAGATGGGCTCAAACCAGGGCTTGTAACCAGTTTCCTCTATCACCGGCCCGGCAGATGCATCTGCTCCGGCAAATTTTCCCTGTTCCTCACCCTGACCCGAGTAAAGCAAAAAAGGAATAGCAAAAATTATAACTACCGCCAGGAGCATAAGTATGTGTTTTTTCTCCATTTACTTCCCCCCTATGGCTTTAGGAGCAGTAAATATTTCTAATTTTTCCAATACATCCGGCCTTAGCTTCTTAATGTAATCAAATATCACCACGGTCAATAGTCCCTCGGCTATGGCCAAGGGTAATTGAGTGAAGGCAAAAATGATCATGAATTTGATTAAAGCCTCGGTGAAGGTGGGTATGGGAAATGCTAGGGACAACTGTGTTGCAGTTGTAACATAGGTTGACAAGTCCCCTAAAAATGCAGCGAAAAATATTCCTATGGATAGGGATAGGCCAGCGTTTTTACAAGCTTTGTATATAATCCATGCCACAACGGGCCCCACAATACCCATTGAAAATGTGTTAGCCCCCAAGGTGGTGATACCTCCATGTGCCAGAAGTAAAGCCTGGAATACCAAAGTTACTACCGCTAAAACACTTGTAACCGCCGGCCCGAATAACACCGCGCCTAGACCATTACCCGTTGGGTGAGAACAACTTCCAGTAACTGAAGGAAGTTTCAAAGAAGACAAAACAAACATAAATGCACCTGAAACTGCTATTAAAGGTTTAGATTCCGGATTTTTGTCTGTAATTTTTTTAATCTGGATTACACCGTATACAACCACTGGTAATGAAACCAAATACCAAAATAAACACCATTGCCAAGGTAAAAAACCTTCCATTATATGCATATTAAAATCTCCTTTAATTTTTCTAAAGTATACTTGAATAAAAAATAATATATAAATCTTTCTATGTGACTTAATCTTTACAAAAAAACAAAATAATTCAAATCTATTACAAATATTACAAAAAAATAAAAAAATTCGAGAAAATTAATAGATTAATTTTCAAGAAATATTCAAAACATTTTAAAATTTAGTTCATTCAACTACTTCAGCAAAAGCAAAATTTCTTCTAGTAGAATTTATTCTAATTTTGACTTCATCGCCAACTTTGGCGCCTGATACAAAAACAACGAAACCTTCTATACGAGTAATTCCATCGCCATCTCTACCAAGATCCTCAATTTTAACATCATATTCTTCTCCTTCATTCACAGGAGAATTTCCTCTACTACTGTAGTTATCTCTATTGTAACTATTTCTAAACAATTTATCACTTCCAAATTGCCATATAAAATGGCTAGCTTCGTATTGCATTTTAGGGTATATATAGTTATCGTAAAAAGTTAATTTATGGTAGATTTTCAATTTATTGTTTTTTTTCCAATTTATTTTTTTAATTAAAATTAAAATTAAAAGTTATAACCTTACATTTTTTACTGTTGGGTAAGGGTTTATGGTTTTTTTTTGGTGTTGTAACCGAGTGCTGTGAGTGTTCCTGCTAAAAGTGCATTCAGAGAAACGTATTTGATCACTGATTTGTGTGTAAATTTGTGTAATTTTTTCATAAATAGTGTTTAACCTCTCCAGAATTTGGTGTTGGTGTGGTTTTTTGAATGCCTGGTTTTTTGTTTTTGTTATGTTATAATGGGTTGATTTTTAGAAACCCAACTACATTAATGCAACAAAATAAATAAAAAAAGGATTAACAAAGCTCCACCAAACAGCAAAATATGGAGGGAGTTAATACTTATTTAATGTAATAAATTTCATATTAAATAATTAAATGGATCTTAGTTTTATTTAAAAAAATATTTAAAAAAAATATTGTTGATAACATGTTAAAAAAAGAAACATTAACGATGTTAGGGATAATTTTTGTCATATTTATGGTTGGATTTGTCCTTAGATTGGAATCAACACATCTTTCTGGAATTCCAACTAATGAAAAACCTTTCTATCAGGATGAAAATGGAAATCCCTATATGTATGAGCCGGATTCATATTACAATTACAGATTAACTCGGAATTACCTAGATCATGGTTATTTGGGAGATGCTATGTTAGATGGTAATGAATGGGATTTACACTCTTATTATCCACCAGGAGTACCTCTGGATTATCCACCTCTCATAGTTTACATCACAGCATTTTTTTATAAACTAGTTAATGTTTTTGCAGAAGTACCTCTTTTAGCTGTCTGTTTTTGGTTACCGGCTTTTTTTGGCCCACTTTGTGGTATTCCAGCATATTTATTTGTGAGAAGATTTACAAATGACTATGGAGGTTTGGTTGCAGGGATTTTAGCTGTTACATTCCCTCTTTATTTCGTTAGAACCGTTCCAGGATGGTTTGATACTGATATGTTCAATGTTTTATTTCCAATCCTGGTTTTATGGTTTTTTTTTGAATCAATTTATGCAGAAGGTACTAAAAAATGTATTTATTTTGCGATTTTTTCAGCATTTTCAATGTTTCTTTTTTCCTTAGCCTGGAATGGATGGCAGTATACATTTTATATGATTGTGTTATTTTGTATCTTTTATTTAATTTGGTGCCGTTTAAAGGGCAGGAATATTGGAAATCTTTATTATACTCTCGTCGCGTTTTTTTCCGGCACTATTATATTGATTTACATTTTTTCAGGCTATTTAAATATTCTGAAGTTATTTTTCAGCCCCTTTGAGTTTCTAAAAGTGGGCAGTGGTCAAAATATATGGTCTCCATGGCCTGATATCTATACTTCTGTTTCTGAACTTGGACAGCCTTCAGTGAAAGAGATAGTATCTTCAGGAGGGGCTTCATTAGGTCTTGGTATTTTCAGCATTCTAGCTCTTTTTGTTATTCTAAAGAAAGAACATCTGCATGAAGTGTATTTGAATAAAATGGACTGGTTTTTGTACTCATTTCTAGTTGTTTGGATCTTGGTAGGTTTCATTACTCTCATCAAGGGTGCTAGATTTATAATAATGCTTATACCGCCGCTGGTAATAAGTTCGGGAATTATCGTTGGAGCAGGTGTCAAAGGTCTAAAAGCATCAAAAAGAAAAAAATCTTTAGTGAAAATATTTTCTTTAGCTGCGATCATTGTATTTACATTACCTCCTATTTTAAATGCTTATGCTGTTTCTAATCTACTTCCTTTGGAGAACGATAATCTGTGGAACAGTGCTGAGTGGATTCACAACAATACACAAAATGATACTGTGGTCGTTTTAGCAGAATGGAGTTATGGCCATTTCTTCACAGCAATAGCTGATCGCCCGGTTCTTCTCGATGGAAGATTAGCTTATATTGAAACA
>VGTM01000042.1 GCA_016874685.1 Methanobacteriota archaeon | reverse complement strand
GACAGAAAAATCAAAAAAACAGCGAAAGCCATCGCCCATTTCAACAAAAAACACACTAAAATAGAGAAACTCAAACAAAAAACCCCTAAAAAAAAAGACAAAACAACACATACATCCCTAAAAAAAAACAAAAAATCACATACAGATCAAAATAAAAAACCAAAAACCAAAACAAAAAATACAAAAACTGAAAAATCACTATAAAAGTATACAGTCCCAGTGAATATAAATAAAAGAAGAATTGATTAATGAATTTGGGATTTAATCCCTTTTTTTATTTTAATTTTATTTTTTTTTATTTTTAATATTTTTGAAAAAATATGATTTTTTTCATCATCCTCCAGAAAATATCAACATGAAAAATATTGATTCAACTACAAAGTGCAGTGATCTATGATACAACCAAGTCATCTTTAGACCTGCTAGTTCATGATACATATCCACTATCATGTGAATTAATGCACCTAATATACCTATTTCTATGGAAAAAAATACTACAGAGAGCACGATAAAATGGAATATTGCTTCTAAAAATTCATGAATTATCCATAGCCTTACATTTGAGGCTACAGTTCTTTTTATTATGTTTGCGATGAGAATGTAGAAGTCAAAAAAGATGTTCCAGATAACCCTATCGTGAATTTCATCACTTATTGCAAGCACCACTGCAATGTAAAACCATAAGATTTCCATTTGAAATCACCGTAAATTATACCTTTTTTTGATCTACATTTAAAGTATATCAGTTACTTAACTTAAAACCATATATAATTTACTTGTGCCTAACCTATAATCAATAAAGGAGAAGTAAAATGACCACAGACAAGATTCCAAAGGACTATGATCATAAGAAAGAGACAAAGTGGCAAGAAAAATGGCAAGAAAATGATATTTACAGGTTTAAAGGTGACGGAACAAGTCCAAAATACATAATTGACACTCCACCACCATATCCCACTGGATCCATCCATATGGGGCACGTGCTTAATTGGGTCTATATGGATATGATTGCCCGGTTTATGAGAATGAAAGGGTACGATGTGCTCTTCCCACAGGGGTGGGACTGTCACGGGCTTCCAACTGAGGTTAAAGTGGAGGAAACACATAACATAAAGAAAAACGATGTTTCAAGGGAAGAATTTCGAAAGATGTGTATAGATCTTACCTCGGAGAACATAAAGATTATGAAAACTCAGATGCAGTCTCTGGGATTCTCACAGGACTGGTCAAGGGAATATATAACAATGACACCGGAATATATGAGGAAAACACAACTATCTTTTTTTCAAATGTATGACGAAGGCCTTATATACAGGGCAGTACATCCTGTAAACTGGTGTCCACGATGTGAAACTGCTATAGCCTTCGCTGAGGTGGAATACCATGAAAATGAGACTCAACTCAACTATCTGGAATTTCCAGCAGAAAATGAAAGTAAAGGGGTTTTAATTGCTACCACACGACCAGAGCTTTTATCAGCATGTGTAGCAGTAGTTGTACACCCTGAAGACGAAAGATATCAGGATTTAATTGGCAGACATCTTGAAGTACCTCTTTTTGGCCGTAAAGTTCAGGTGATAACCGATAAAGATGTTGATCCAGAATTTGGGACAGGTGTAGTTATGATATGTACGTTCGGTGATAAAACTGACGTATCATGGGTCAACCGACACGACCTGGATATAATAGAGGCAATAAATGATAATGGAATCATGAAGGAAGTTTCAGGGAACTATGCAGGTCTCAGTATCCAGGAATGTAAAGATATGATAGTGGAGGATTTAAAAAAGCAGGGTTTCCTGAAAAAACACGAAAATATTAACCAGAACTTAGGATTGTGCTGGAGGTGTAAGACACCCATAGAGATACTTGTGAGGAAACAATGGTTTGTGGCAGTAAAGGAACTCCTAAATCAGTTGGAAGAAGGAGCAGATGCCATGAGATGGGTCCCTGAACACATGAAGATCAGACTCCTTAACTGGACAGGTGCCATGGACTGGGATTGGTGTATATCCCGGCAGAGAATATTTGCCACACCAATACCTGTGTGGTACTGCAGTGAATGTGGCAAGGTACAGGTTGCATCTCCAGATCAATTACCAGTTGATCCTGCACGTGACCATCCACAGGCTAAATGTAACTGTGGGAACGAAGAATTCATTGGAGAGGTTGATGTACTTGACACGTGGATGGACAGCTCCCTAACTCCTTTAGTTATTGCTGGATGGCCTTCTGACGACTTCAGAGAGTTATATCCTTCTAATCTGAGGCAGCAGGGACACGAAATCATAAGGACATGGGCATTCTACACTATACTTCGTTGCAGAGCCCTTACAGGCGATGGACCATTTGATGAGATTGTTGTAAATGGTATGGTTTTTGGTGACGATGGACATAAAATGAGTAAATCCAGAGGAAATGTCATAGCTCCTGAGGAAGCACTGGAAAAATACGGTGCAGATGCCCTGAGACTGTGGGCTGCAAACAGTGTGCCGGGATCTGATGTTCCATTCGCATGGAAAGATGTAAAGTATGGTTATAAGTTTTTGAGGAAGTTCTGGAACGCATTCAGATTTATCAACATCCATATCACTGATTTTGATCTGAAAGTAGGTGAAGATGAGATAATAAATGCTCTAAAACCTATTGACCGTTGGATTTTATCTAAACTCAACAGACTCATTGAGGCTGTAACTGATTCTCATGAATCTTATCATTTTGCAGAGACAATAAATCGAATACAGAGATTTGTATGGCATGATTTCTGTGATGAGTACATCGAAACAGTGAAATACAGGCTTTACAGTGATTCTTCAGAGGAAACATATTCAAAGGAAGCTGCTCAGTATACTCTAAAAACAGTTATATTAAAAACTCTAAAACTTTTAGCCCCAATAACGCCCCATTTTGTTGACGAAATTTATCAGCACCTAAGCATTGACAATGAAAGCATTCATACAAGTTCCTGGCCAGAATCTAATGAAGAACTGATTGACAGTGAAGCAGAGGAAGTTGGAGAAATTGGAGTGAAAATAATAGGTGAGATCAGACGGTTTAAATCCTCTTCTGGAATCCCACTTAATACAACTCTAAAATATACAAATATTTACACCACAGAATCCGAATTATACAGTAAAATGAAGAGTTTAATTTATGATATAAAGGGTACAATGAGAATTGATGAGCTAAAAATTGAAATGGGTCGACCAGATATACAGGAGACGGTAACTGAAATAATTCCACAAATGGCAAAGATAGGGCCAGAGTTCAAGGCCGATGCTCCGAAGATAGTAAAATACCTGAAATCCAAAGATCCCTGGAAAATTGCAGAAGCTCTTGAGAAAGATGGTGAGATTATAATTGAAGATTGTAGGTTAACAGCAGATTATATCAATACAAAAAAAGAAGTAGTTGGTAGAACCGGAGAAAAGGTTGAAATATTACATGCAACTGACTTAGATGTTATTTTGGAGATAGTGATTTAATGGAACTTAAAGTCCAGAAAACAGATTTTATTGAAGGGGTCATAAATGCCCCTCCATCAAAAAGCTACACACATAGAGCTATTATAATATCTTCACTTGCAGCGGGTGAATCAGAACTTAAAAACCCTCTTTATTCTGAGGATACTATGGCTTCTCTGGATGCTTGCAGGGCACTTGGCTGTGATATCCAAATTGAGGATGCCAAGTGCATTGTAAATGGAACTGGAGGCATTCTTAAAACTCCAGAAGATGTAGTCGATGTTAGAAATTCAGGCACAACCTTGCGGATGATGACCAGTGTTGCAGCCCTTGCCCCTAATTACACAGTTTTAACTGGTGATGAGTCTATAAGAACAAGACCAATGCAGTATCTCCTGGATTCACTGGGGGATTTGGGAATCACTGCTTTCTCAACCAGAGGAATCGGTATGCCGCCAGTGGTTGTTAAAGGTGTTCTTGAGGGGGGTAGTACCGATATAAAGGGAGATATAAGCTCTCAATTTATATCCTCTCTCCTTATTGTTGCTCCCTATGCCAGAAAATCTGTTGATATCCAGGTAATCGGAGATTTCATATCCAGGCCTTACGTGGATATGACTGTGGATGTTATGGAAAAGTTTGGAGTTCAGGTTTCCTATGACCAATCCAGCAATTCATTCCACATAGATCCTCAAAAATACAAAGGTACAGATTATACAATTGAGGGAGACTATTCTTCTGCTTCTTATATAATAGCTGCAGCCGCCCTGCTCGAGTCAGAGGTCAGAATAAAAAATCTTTTCAGTAATTCAAAACAGGGAGACAAAATCATACTGGACATTGTGCAGGATATGGGGGCTACGGTTAAAGTTAAAAAGGATGAGGTTAAAATATTAGGACATGGAAAGCTTAAGGGTACAGAAGTTGATCTAAAAAATGCACCAGACCTTCTTCCCACAGTTGCTGCCTTGGGTGCAGTGGCTGAAGGGGTAACCAAGATAAGTGGAGTTGAACATGCACGTTTCAAAGAAAGCGATAGAATCCACACACCGGCACTTGAGCTTTCAAAATTAGGTGTTTCACTAAAAGAGAAAAAAGATGGTCTTGTAATCAGAGGAGGAGCCAAAGGTGGTGTTGTTGAGTCCCATATGGATCACCGCCTGGTTATGGCGCTGTCCATCATTGGATTGAAGGTTGGAAATCTTAAAATAAAGAACGCCTCGGTCTTTGAGGTGTCATTTCCAAATTTTCTGGGAGTAATGAAAAAATTAGGATGTTGGATGGAAACATGATGAGGAGAAATAAAGAAACCAAAATCGTGATCTTTGGATCTTACAACTCTGGAAAAACAACCACCCTGGATAACCTATGCGAGAAGAAAACTAAGGTAGAGTATAATGGTACTACCATAGCCCTGGACTATGGAAATACTGTAATAAAAGGGGAGAAAGTGCACGTTTTTGGATCTCCAGGTCAGGAAAGATTCAAATTCATGCGTGAGATTCTATCAGAGGATTTAGACGGTGCTATAGTCGTTATAGATAACTCAAAAGGATTATCAACCACAGATAATAAAATTATAAGAAATTTAAAGGATAATAGTATCCCCTACGTAATCTTCGCAAATAAACAGGACTTAAAACCCTGTGATTATGAGCTTAACAGCATGTTCGATGTTCCCATCATCCCCACAGTGGCTAAACAGGGGGAGGGAATCCAGCAGGGACTGGAAAAACTTTTGCATTTAGTTAAAAGAAGGGGCGTTAATAATTTTCCAAAAAATTAACGAAGAAATTAAGGAAATAATTAAGGAAATAATTGAGCGTCTTCACCAGATATATGAATTAAGGGTATTTGAGGATAGAGATCCATATAGGGTACTTATCAGAACTATTCTCTCACAAAGAACCAGAGACGAAAATACTGATGAGGCATCTGCAATGCTTTTTTCTAAATATAACACTCCAGAGGATATTGCAAATGCAGATCTCCAAGATCTCCAGAAACTGATTAAAAAAGCAGGATTTTTCCGGGTGAAATCCCAGAGGATCAAGGAAGTCTCTCAAATAATCATCGATGAATTCCATGGAGTGGTTCCAGACAATATAGATCTTCTTTTGAAGCTTCCAGGAGTAGGTAGAAAAACTGCTAACTGTGTTCTGGTTTATGGATTTAATAAACCCGCTATTCCTGTAGATGTACATGTTCATCGTATATCAAACCGGATAGGACTTGTAAATACCAAACATCCCGAGCAAACCGAAGTTGAATTGATGAAAATAGTTCCGAAAGATCTATGGCTTGATTTGAATGATTTATTTGTGCAGTTCGGACAGGATCTGTGCAGACCCATAGGGCCAAGGCATGAGGAATGTCCTATAAATGAGTTGTGCGATTTGTATATTGAAATTCAAAAGGGATAATCTTGATTAAATCTTATCAAATTATTTTTATATAAACACTGATAACTGAATCTCATAATTTTATCATCTCTTAATTAAATTTAGATCTTTTTAAATATTTTTTGCTTCTTTTACCCTTCAGTTTAGGTTTTTTAAAAAGTCATTTTGTTAATGTTTTTATAATAATGTAATATTACAATATAATACATTTTTTGAAATTACACATCTAATTATTATTATTATGTGCTCTTAATACACTTGTAATACTATACTTATCAAATTTCATATTATGAGGCTCATTTTTCTTCTAACATATATAGTTTTTCTATTTATTCAAATCGAAAAGTATTAAAGCGTGAGTATAGATGATCTATTTGTAATACAGAATTTGAACTAAATAGAAGGACATGAAAATAGTAATACCTAAGTGGGTGAATTTGTATGAAACAAGAATTTAAAAAAATATTGGATCATCCAATAGATAGGAGAACATTCCTAAAGGCTGTGGGTGCAGGGACAGTGGCAACACTGTTTGGTGGACAGGCAACCATGGAAGAAGTCTTTGCTGCTTCTCCAAAAGTGGGAATCGTCCAACTTGGTACTTGTGCAGGATGTCAGGTTTCTCTGACAGAATTTGGGATGGATATGAGGTATGTTAGCTCTTCAAACCCAACTGTTGCTGACATACTACCAACAATAGACATAAAATATGCACCACTTCTTGTGGATGTTCTGGCAGAATCGTTTGAAAATATGAGCTCCCTTGATATTTGTATAGTTGAGGGTATTGCAGGTCCGACGGTCGAGGCCTCAGAGCTTCTGGACCATGCAAGAGCAATTTCAAGTAAAGTAGTTGCATTAGGAGATTGCGCATCCTATGGAGGAGTACCTGGTCTGAATACGACGAAAGGTCTTTTGGATCTTTACCCAATAAACGAAGTAATTTCAGTAGATGCCTATATTAGAGGATGTCCACCGCAACCAGAACAGATATGGTATATGGTAACTGGTGGGGCTATTGGCGAGGCCATAAAACCTGGAAGGGTATGTGATCCATGTATCTATGATCCTGAAGGTCCTCAGGCAAGTGAGCTCGGTCAGTCTGGATGTAAAAAACATCTTGGATGTCAGGGTCACGATACTCCATGGCAATGTGGAGCCACAAGAAGCACCGATGGAAAAGCACCCTGTACACTGGTTGATGATATTTGTATAGGATGTTACAGAGACCAGTACCCAGTAACACCGTATTATGTTAAAGGTCAAGTAAGAATGAGAAATCAATATGGGGCCGGAAACGAAACCCAGACTGGAACGACAGCAAACGCAACACCAAACACAACGGCAAATAAAACAGGAATGATGAGTAAATAGGTGATTTAGATGGCAGTTGAAATAAAACCCGTAACTAGGATTGAAGGCGATGGAAAACTTGAATTGGAAACCTACGTGGTTGATGGAAAATTAAAGGTAAAGAATCTTTTAACACCTAATGATGGAACTTTGAATTTACCGACAGATAATGCTGCAAGGTATCCTAAGTTCTGTGTCACGGAATTTAGAGGATTTGAGAAATTTGCAGTTGGGGAACAGCCAGAAACTGTTACAAAACTAGTCCCAAGGATATGTGGTGTTTGCCCAGTACCTCACAACATGGCGAGCACATGTGCGGTTGAGGCAGCCTACGGTACAAACATAGTTAACAATGCAAAGGCAGTTAGAAGGTTCATGCTCGCAGTACACACAGTCCATAGTCATCTTCTGCACTTTTTTGTACTTGCTGGAAAGGACATCCTGCCTCAAAGTATAATAGATCTAGAGCTTGCTAACATAATCAGTGCACACAACAAGGCACAGGCTTGTGTGGCGGTATTTGGAGGAAAACCAGTTCATCCTGCATCATGTATTCCTGGAGGACAGACTAAAGTCCCAAACACAACAGAAATTGGACAGATCAGAGCACGAATGCAAGAGATACAAAGTTATGCAGTATCCCTTTTAGGTGCCTTGAAAGGGGCTCTATTGACCCTACCAAACGACTTTGGTGTGAGACCATGTAACTATATGAGTTCAGGTGTTCCTTTCTACAGTGGTATTTCTGGATCATTTACATACTTTGGAACATCAGGAGGAGTTGTAATCAGAAATCCATCAAATCCAACAGACTTCAACTCAGCTACCATAGTTCCATTTAACCCAGTAAATGTGAAAGAAGAGGTCATAACACCTTACGGAAGCGTGATAAATCTTCCAACAAACTACAGTTACACCAAAAGACCATACTATGCCTACAATGGTGTAAATTATGTTTGTGAAGTAGGACCTCTTGCAAGACTTGCAGTAGCATATAAGGCAGGAGACGGCGTTGTAAAATCAACAGTAGACAGCATAGCATCTGATTGGGGTGTTGCTGCAAATGACATATTATCTCCCTCAACCAGAAACAGACACATAACAAGGCTAATAGAAACAGTGATAATGATTGACAGGATTCTAAACGGTGGCTGGTCAAACATAGCTCAGGTCGATAGTTACTCACCTCCAAACGAGAAGGCAGGATCTGGTGTTGGTGTAATTGAAGCACCCCGTGGAACACTGATACACAGAATAACTGTAGGATCAGATATAAAAACCACATCATATGACTGCATGGTACCAACTACAGCAAACACAGGGGCTATGGAGGAAGCTGTGGCAGATGATCTCGTCGAGATAAGACCAGAGACAATAGCATTGTTAGGGCGTGACCCAACCGAAGACGAAACATTGCTTTTAGGAGATGCAAGCCGAAGCATAAGAGGATTTGATCCATGTTGTTCATGTTCCTCGCACATGATAGAACTTAAAAACCCAGATGGCACTATCAGGCGCCATCTCTAAATTATTTTTTTTTAGTGGGAAAATGATCTGTGTAGTTGGTTTCGGAAATTTGTTGCTTGGAGACGATGGGGTCGGAATAAGAATAATCCAGAGACTTAAAATGATGAATCTTCCTAATTATGTGGATATAATAGATGCTGGGGCATATGGGGCGATTTTGTTTAGTTTAATTGAAAAATATGACAAAATCATTGTGGTGGATGCTGTTAGATCCAATCATGAAGTTGAAAGAATCATTTTAATGAAGGCGTCTCAGATGATAAAAGAGCGGGAGAAGTATTATTTTTCTGGACATGATTTAAATTTACTAGACATATTTTCAATGATAAAGTCTGTCTATTCAGACGATTTATTGGATAAAATATGTATTCTTGGTGTTAGGATCCAAAAAATCGAAGAATCATTAGAACTTTCAGATAAAATTGTAAGAAGTGTGGAAAGAGCGGTAAATTTGATAACAAGCAATTTCTTAAGTGATGGTGGTGAATTATGGAAGAACCATTGATTTCTCATTTTGAAGAGCTGAGAAGCAGATTGATAAGAATAGTTATTGTAGTCGTTGTACTATCTAGTGTCACGTTTCCATTTGCCAATCAACTTCTTATTAGAATTCAGAATGATTTACTGCCTGAAGGAATTCGATTGATTGTAATAAGCCCATTAGAGGCGGTATGGGCTCAAATAGAAGTATCTTTGCTTGTTGCATTTGTTATTGCTCTTCCATACATTATCTATGAAATCATGAAATTCTTAAAACCAGCCCTTAAAGGTTCTGAGAATTCTTTTTTAATAAAAACGATACCTCCTGCATTGATACTTTTTGGAATTGGAGCTATATTTACTTACAAAACCGTGCTTGTAATAACACTGAAATTTCTTATTGGTTATGCAACCTCCTCAGGGGTTATGCCACTTTTGAGTTTAGGAGATTTTATATCCTTTGTACTTCTAATGATTCTGATATTTGGGCTCCTCTTTGAATTACCGCTTGTTTGTTGCGCACTTGCATCCCTTGATCTAATCGGTTCTGATACCCTTACAGGTAACAGAAAAGGAGCTTATGTTGGTATTTTGGTAATTGCAGGAATTTTAACACCTGATCCAACACCATTTACTCAGCTTATTGTCACGTTACCAATGATCCTTCTCTTTGAGATAAGTGTTCTCTTGATTAAATACATGCATAGGGATAAGAAAATCGAGGTTACAGATGATGCATCAATTAGTTAAGGAGGTGAAAAAATGATTGGCGGACTTGGAATGCCAGAACTTCTCATAATTCTCTTTGTGGTCTTGCTCCTCTTTGGTTCAAAGAAACTTCCAGAACTTGCCAAAGGAATGGGTAAAGCTTTTGGAGAGTTTAAAAGAACTCAACGTGCGACCGAGTTTAAAATAAAAGAAGAATCAAAACCGACAAAAGAGACAGAGGTAATAGAGAAAAAAGAAGAAATGAAAGCTGAAACTGAATCTGAAGAAGAAAAGCTGGAAACAACTGAAGCAACTGAAAAATCAGAAACAAAGGCATAAATAATAAAATGGGCTTTAATGAAATTTTAAATCTTTTATTACTTAGTCTATATAATCCTTTTAATTTCTTATTTAACTTTTCATTAAAATGGAGGTGGAAAAAAATGAAGAATGAATATCTAATCTTAATTTCAGTTTTTCTGGCCATCATTGCATTGGTTGCATCTATATATGGGCTTTCTAGATCGCCAAATATTTCTACAAGCCCAATAACATCATGGAATCCGCAAATGAAGTATCCACAAATAGACGCCACATCATTTGTAGATCCTTCTGCCAGAGTAATCGGAGATGTGACTATTGGAAGTAATGTTTATATAGGACCATGTGCATCAGTGCGTGGTGATGAGGGATCACCTATTTATATCGGGGATGGTTCCAACATCCAAGACGGTGTGATTATACATGGTCTTAAAGACCCCAGAGTAGTTGTTGGGGGTAAAAATTATTCTGTTTACGTTGGAAAAGAAGTTTCAATGGCACATGGCAGTATAATTCACGGTCCTGTCTTTATTGATGATAAAAGTTTTATTGGCTTTGGCGCAGTGATATTCAAAGCAACCATAGGTAAAAACTGTGTTATATTATACAATGCAGTGGTAACAAACAATGTAAAGATACCTGATGGTAGACTCGTACCTGCAGGTGCAATAATAGATGACCAGGCAAAAGCAGATGCACTATCAGAAGTTCCAGAAGACCTAAAAGAACTACCTCCCGAGGTAGTAAAAGTCAATAAAGACTTGGCAAAGGCATACAAGAGCTAATGGGATATAATAGCTCATTTTCCCCAATTATTCCCCATTAATTTTAAGAATGAATGGGTTATAATATCCCATTAGTTTTTTTTATTTTTTTAATCATATTTATCATATTTTAGGGTGCTACATTTTCTGCGATCTTCTGAGAATTTTTATAGCTTCATTTTCATTTCTGAGCATATTAGCATACCCGGTTTATAAAAGTGCATTTTAAAATTTTCTTATAAACAGTTTATGCCTTTTATAACCACAAAATTTATAGGGGAGGAAATATATAACTTCCTCCAGGTTTTTAAATGAAATATCCGTTGATCTATGGCCAAAGAGACTTCAAATGGAATCTTTTAGGCAATATACTTAAAATTTTCGTTTCACGCCGCGTGAAGCAGGAAATAGCCAGTCAAGGAATAAAACCTGCCCAGAAGGCTGGCTGGATTTTCCGGCGGCTCATGATATCCCTGTTCTTCTCTGAAGACATCTCATATGTTGTTAAGGAGTTAAGGGAAAGGGATGAGCTCAGTGGATTCGCTGGTATAATGGAAGTGCCTTCAAAAGCGCAGATATACGAGTTTTTATCGTTTTTCAGAAGAACAATTCATGAATGTTACTTTGGGGATTTTGAACACGTTATCATCCCATTGGAGGCATGGAAGGGCTTTGCATACTTGTGGATTTCACTGATATTCAACTGGATTTGAACTGGATTTGCAAGAAGATCAACAAGAAAGAACTGGAAAATAGGGAGTTCAAATGGGATTACAGTCCATCTAAGGGCTATTATATTGGATTTAAACTTACGATGGTGGTTGAATACCCTACTATGCGGCCTCTGGTCTTCCTCATCCACCAAGGATCTCCCAACGATGCATGACTCTTCCAACCCATAATGGAAGAACTTCAAAGAAGGCGCATAATTCGCAAAGGAGACATAGTTATCTTCGATAAGGGATATTACAGCTACGAAAACTACCAGATAGGGATATCCATTTATAAGGTCGTCCCGCTTATCTTTCCCCGGAAAGATTTCAAACATAAAAGGGTCTTAGACAGATTAAGCTACCTATTAATTCCCTACTTGACCAAAGGAATGCCAGAAGAAACTCGAAGGTTTTTCCAGAGGCTCAAAGTCCAATTCAAACATAAAATCCAGGAATGGCTGGAACACAAGCCAATAAGAAGCATAATCAAAGATTTTTTCAAATTAACGAAAAAATCACTCACACTAGACCAATTACACCATTACACCAAACGATCCGTTCATAGATTTGTTGTTCTGAATGCACTTTTAGCAGGCATCATTACATCACTAGGCTACAACACAAAAGAAAATATACAAAAGCTCCGAATCATGAAAAGTATAGGACCCTATTGAATTTTCTATTTTTTGCATCATTATCTGATTATTTCAGAAATCTATGAAATAATTATTTATAATGTGATGGTCCCTTCTTCTTATTCCAGTATCTCTTCAGGCGCCCCTCCAACCAATACCAAATATTCAGCTTCCATAAAATGAAGATCAGAGGGTATAATCAGGGAGTGAAGAGGACCACCAAAATCTTCGTCTATTAGCTTTCTGATTTTATCTGCACGTATAACTGGATTTTGAGAACCTGCTCTAGCTATCACCACAGCCAGTGTATCTTCCAATATCAAATTTTCTCCCATTTCATCTTCAACCTTCAGGAGATATTCTAAACCCTGATTTGCATTCATGTATCGGTTTCCATCAACCTTTATGTCTAAAAGTACCAGTGTATGAGCGTTAATATCCATATTAGCTTTTATTACCATGTAAGGAGAATGTGGAAAATAATTCTCTTCCGGAAAAGGTATTGTGGTGACTTTCCCAAACTTATAAGCTTGAAGACCAGCCAATCCAGGTGCAGCAGATAATATCGATGATGAATGAACTATCATCGTTTCTATACCTCTTTTTTTTGCTTCTATCATCATATCAGAATGTGTAGTAGCAATTAAAGGGTCTCCTGCACATAAAAATGCCACATTCATTTTATCAGCGTCCTTTATCGGAATATTTTCTCCCTCCACCTCAGCTCTACCTAAAACTTTAATATTAACCCCCATCATATCTTTTATGGAGGAAATGGTAGTTCCAAAAAGTTTGGCTGTATAAAACTCAGCATAAACTATATCAGCAGCTTTAATAGCCTCAATTCCTTTAATTGATATGTCTTTCTCATCATAAAGTCCTAAACCAATAAAATAAAGCATAAAATCACCATTAATAAATTTAGAGGAAACCCATGAAAGGCTTAAAAGTTCCTAAGTACCTGGCAGATTATATTCGTAGAATTTTATTAAAACACTCCCTTATAAATCTTAACATGAAAATAAAACGTTTAGGGGATTTTGTTATTGTTCCAGTTAATAAAAATCTCGATTCGGGAATGTTGGAGAAAATAGGTATATACAACGTTGAAATTATAGAAACTGACTTTGAAATCCAGAATAAAGCTCCCCGAAGCTTAAAAGATTATTTGAAAGGCTTGCTGGAGGAAGGAAAGATAGATGAGATTAAGAGATCCTTTGATATAATTGGAGATATTGTAATTTTAGAAATTCCAGACGACTTAGAAGAGGAAAAAAATCAAATAGGTGAGGCTGCACTCAAATTTACAAGAAGAAAAGCAGTTTTTAGAAAGAAAAGCAAAATTAAAGGGATAAAAAGAACAAGAGAACTGGAACATATTGCTGGTGAGGAAATTTCTGAGACCACACATAAAGAGTATGGATGTAGATATATGTTGGATGTCAGGAAAGTGTATTTCAGTCCACGTTTAGCCACTGAAAGGGAGCGAATATCCAATCAGGTAAGGGATGGTGAACTCATAATTGACATGTTTGCAGGGGTAGGATCTTTTTCTATTGCAATCGCTAAAAAGCATGAGGTGGAAATCTATGCAGTTGATATAAATGAAGATGCTTACAATTACCTTAAACAAAATATACAACTTAATAAGGTCCAAGAAAGAATAATTCCAATATTTGGAGATGTATTCGAGTTTTTAGAAGATAAAAACATGAAAGCTGATAGAATAATAATGAACCTACCTGGAAGTGCGTGGAAATTTCTGGAAATTGCTATAAAATCTGTAAAAAGTGGGGGAATTATTCATTACTATGAATTTGCATGTGATTTTGAAAAGGCTATAGAAAAACTAAAAAATGCCGCATATCCACGTAAAGTCAAAATATTAAATAAAAGAAAGGTAAAATCAAAAAGTCCGGGTATGTGGCATATTGGAGTGGACGCATTGGTTTTTTAATCTGTTTAAAATATCAATAAAATATGATTAAATCATTTATATATATTGATGATTAACTAACCAATGATACCCTATTAAATCAACTAATACTTCTTAAATAATGTTATATCGTGAACATAAATGGACTTTAATAAGTCCCATCTTAGAAAAAAATGTATATCCCGATGAAATGTCAATAATTCCAAAGGTGAAATAAATTGATATGTCCAAAATGTAAAACTGAAAACCCCCAAAAAGCAATTTTCTGTAGAAATTGTGGTTCAAGATTGCCTATTACATATAAAATGGGGGAAAAACCTGAAAGAAAAAAAAGTATAATATTCAATACATTAGGAAGTAGTTGGGGTAAAGTATTAGCTTTAATAATTATATGTGCGGTTGTTTTGGTGGGAGGAATCGGAATTTATTCCCATTATCAGGAAAAACCTATAGAACCGCAAAGTTCAGTAGTTGCAATTGAAAGTCATTTTTCAGGAGAAGTTGAGTATAAAGATCCTCGCTTAAATACAGTTCAAAAGATATCTATTGATAAATATTTTGGACATGGATCAGGGTTTATTGTCAGCAAAGACGGTTATGTGATAACAGCAGCTCATGTTGTCTGTGATCCAATGACCCTTATTAATGAGAATAAATTTAGAAAGATGGAAGATGAAGACATAGAGACTTATGTTAATATGCTTGCATATGCGCAGATCATGAGTCAGGACGTTCAATTCGTCAACAGTGCTATAGATATGAGTGATGATGAATATTTTTCCTACATGTACAATCTAACTAAAAGTGCAATGGCTAGCGGTACCTTACAGGCAACTAAATACAGTCATAAATTTTATCTAAGAGGCCCTACATTTCAAGAGAGTGTTAATAATCCTCCTGTAGCCACCCTAATAAGTATATCAAGAGCCTCAGAAAATGGAAGTGACTTGGCTCTTATGAAGATAGATAATGTTAAGGGAAATCTGCCAGTATTAAAAATAAGCAATGAAAAAATAAAGGTTGGAGAATCTGTTAGTGTTTATGGTTACCCTATTGATCAATTTATTGCATATGAATATGATAAAGATGAATTCGATCCTGAAGAAATCTTCGGAAAAAAAGCTAAACATGATGCATGGCAAAATGTTTTTGCACCATCAAAAACCACCGGTATTGTAAGTGGAGTGAGAGCTACTTCAAAGGATATCCAATATTATCAAACTGATGCAGCAGTCGACTCTGGAAGCAGTGGTGGACCTGTATGTAATGCTAAAGATCAGGTTATTGGTATCGTGATCATGGGAGGTTCTGAAATGCAGGGTTTTAACTTCTTTTTATCTTCAGAATATATCATAGACATGTGTAAGGAGAATGGGGTTTCTTTGGAAGAGGATAAACCT
>VGTM01000041.1 GCA_016874685.1 Methanobacteriota archaeon | reverse complement strand
TAGCCAGCCTGCATTCTCTAGGAGAGGATCTATAATTTTTTTCCTTGTTTTAAACTCAGAAATATATTTAAAATCATCATTAAATGCAGGCATATTTAATAAAATATGATTAATTTTATTTAAAATTATCATTTTTACTTTAATAGCTCAATGGATGCTATAAATGATAAATAATAAAAAATTAGTAATTTTTATTATTATTTAGAGTATTATTAACAGTTTTAGCATAATAACTTTGGGTTAATTAGTATACATATATTTAATACTAAGTTTTTAATAAAAATTATTTTATGACAGCAGAAATTGCAATTGTTAATAAATTGGCCGTAGCTTTAGCCTCAGACAGCGCAGGTACGGTTGGTAAAAAAATCCATAAATCCGTGAATAAATTATTCATGCTTTCTAAATATGCCCCCGTAGGAATAATGATTTATGAGGGTTTAGAATTTATGGGGATTCCTTGGGAAACTATAATTAAAACTTATAGGGAAAACTTGGGAAAAACAAAATTCAGTTCTTTAATTGATTACGTAAATGATTTTTTAAAGTTTATAGAGATTGAATTTGCTGGTACTGAAGAAGAATCAAAGGGAATATTTTCGCAAAATAGTTCATTATAAGTTTGCTAAAATAAAACGGGTCCTAAATTTAGATGATCCTTATTTTACTTTCAAGGTATTTGAAAAAATTTTTGAAAAATATGGTGACGAATTTTTTGAAGGTGATGACAAAAAGCGTTTAGAACTATTTTCACAGTTTCATGTTGCTCAAAAATGTAAAGAATTGCGTGAAGATGTGAATTTTTATTGGAAAGGGATTCCCTTAGAGTTTATTGACGAAATATTAGATGAAAATAAAGATATCATTGAAGAAGAAATTAAGAATTTAAAGGATATCGTCACTTATGAAGATTCAAAAGAACATTTAAATGATATTGCCGCTTATTCATTCTTTGAAAATATGACTGGAGTTATTATAGCTGGTTTTGGAGATGATGAAATCTTTCCTTCTGTTTATTCCCACTCTATTGGGGGAATTATAAAGAACAAATTAAAATATAAGCTAAACAAAGACGAAACAGCAGTAATCGACAAAGGAAACGCTGCCATAATAATACCTTTTGCTCAACATGAGATGGTTGATGCATTTTTGGAAGGCGTTACACCAAAATATCATGAAGAATCAAGAAAATATCTTGAAAAAATAATTGACGAATATCCTAAGGATATACTTGAGATTTTTGATGAAATTGAAGATGAGGATCTTGATAAGAGCACTATTGATTTTGCAAAAGAAAAAATTAAAGAAATACAAGGAAAAAAAGAGGGTTTAATTGATGATTATCAAAAAGCAATGGAAAATGTTAAGGCTTCACACACTATTCCAATTTATGTTTCAGTTATAAATTTACCTAAAGATGAATTAGCTTCAATGGCAGAATCACTGGTTCATATTACATCTTTAAAAAGAAAAGTTTCATTTGATCAGGATGAAACTGTTGGCGGCGCAATTGATGTAGCAGTTATTTCTAAAGGAGATGGCTTTGTATGGATAAAACGTAAACACTATTTCAATCCAGATTTAAATCATCATTTCTTTGAAAAATATTATGATCACCGTTGTTATTATGATCACCGTTGTCCTGAAGAAATAGAAAATAATATAATAAGGAAAAATAAAAAGACATCCGAGATAGGAGGATTAAGGAGGCTAAAAGGTGGAAAAAAAGGAGAAGAAAAAAAGCATGCTCGACAAGTTTTATGAAATATATAGTAATCCTGAGGAGGTAAGTGGGGCTAAATTGGCTGAAAAGTCTTTAAATCGGTTTAAAAATAGTATATTAAAAAAATAGTTTAATTAATTATTTATTTTAGTTTTTCTAGAAATCTTGATGCTAAAACCCCTGAATTTAGAATTTTAAGTTTTGTTGATTTTATTCTTATTTTATTCATATGATGTAACTATTATATTTAATTAAAAAAATATATACTATAAATCCCTAAAATATCATGCTTTTCATTAATAGAGGCGATTGAATTGACAGACACATCAACCATCATAATACACATCATACCCATTGCATGGGGTGCAGCTGTTAGTCCTGTTGTTTTATCTATATTTCTTGTTATAATGTCCCTATCAGATTATCCTAAATTAACTGGTTTATCTTTTTATCTGGGAACTATTCTTGTGTTCTTGCTGGTGGTTTTCCTCGGAATGATTCTGGGCAACAGTTTAACTGCTGTTGGAGCATCAGACCCAAAAACCACTGCAGCAATTGACATGTTTATAGGTGCTATACTGCTTGTTCTAGCATTTAGAAGCTTCCTTGTCAAGCACGAAAAACGAAGTAGTGGTGTTTTTAAATATTTAAAACCCCGGGAAGGTTCAACTGGATTTTCTATTTTTATCCAGTTCTTTATCTTAGGCACCGTGGCCTTCCTTACCAATTTCACAACCGCAGTCTTCCTTCTGGCTGCAGGTAAAGAAATAGGCCTTGCCAATGCCGGAGTAACTGGGGATATATTGGCCATTATTATCTTAGCACTGATAACTCTTCTCGTGGTGGAAGTGCCCCTGGCAATATTCTTGATTATTCCAAAAACTGCCAAAAAAGTCACAGGCCCCATTGATGAATGGATAACCAAAAATGGTAATTATGTAAGTGGTTTAATTGTGCTGATTTTTGGTATTTACATTCTTTTTAAAGGCGCAAAAATATTGGGGCTTGTTTAGTATCACTAAACCATTATTAGTCCATAGATCCTTCTTTAACATCTTTAAAGATCATTTTTCTTTTAAAAAATATTAATCAGTTTATAATAAAAAAATTCACCAATTTATTTTGAGGAGTGAACAAAGTAGAATTAACTATGGGGAATATTCAGGATTGAGATTATCATGAAAAAAGAATTCAAAATAAGGGCTAATGAATTTAAAGGACCCATAAACCTTTCATTAACAATTAATAGTGGGCAAACATCTCAGCCCTCCTGGATAAAAAAGGATGGCTATTTTAGGGAACTTATAAGTGTGGATGGTAAACCTTGTCTCATAAAAATCACTCAGAAAGGAGATAATCCTGAAAATCCCCTAGAAGTTATGGCTCAATCCATAAATGATCTAAAAGTTGATGCTATTAAAGGCCAAATAATGGAAATTTTCGGGTTAAACCATGATCTGGATAAGTTATACGATTTTTTAAGAAATGATCCGAAATTAGAGCCTACAATCAATTTCTGTAAAGGTCTAAGATTATTTAAAGCCCATGATATTTTTGAATGTCTTATATCCTCTATATCATCAGCAAATTGTTCTATCCTGCGCTGGAACCGTTCGATAAGGGATATTAAAAGAAAATGGGGAGATGAATATAAATTCTCCAGAGAACCGTTTTATACTTTCCCATCGCCCCAGATACTGGCCACCCTTCCAGAACACGACCTGGAGGAAATGCAGCGATGTGAAGATGATCTTCCAGAGAATTTCGTCTTTGATAACAACCTGCAGGCGTGTGGAGTGGGTTACCGGGCTAAATACATTATAAATGCTTCCAGGATGGTTCAAGATGAGATAAATCTGGAAAAACTGGGAAAAATGAAATATGATAAGGCATTCAACACCATACTTCAGATCCCGGGAGTGGGCCCCAAGGTGGCAGACTGCATACTCCTCTATGGATATGGATTTGGAGAGGCATTTCCAGTAGATTTATGGATTAAAAGAATTATTTGCAAGCTTTACTTTGATGGAGAAGATATTCCTGTCCCAAAAATAAGATCATTTGGTATTGAAAGATTTGGTGAATATGCAGGATATGTGCAGCTCTACCTCTTCCATTATGCCAGAAAATCCGGGCTTTTGGAACGTTTGAAGCCATGATTTATTTTTAAGTTAAAAAAATAGTTTTATGTATATAATTATGGTTAATAATTAAAATAAAATCTTAAATGTATTTAATCAATGTCAATACATTCTTACCCTCTCTAAATTCATATTTAACTTCATCCATGAATGTTTTAATAAAATGTACACCCAGGCCACCTAATTCACGTTCTTGGGGGCCTGATTTAAGATCTGGGGGTTTTGTGGTGGTAGGATCAAATGGTTTTCCCCTATCTTCAATTACAAGCTCAATCTTATCTTCCAGGTTTCGACATTTTATACTGATTTTGTTTTCTTCTTTCAGTTCTGCATGTTCAATGATATTTGTACATGCTTCATCAACTGCAAGTTGAATTTGAAATATCTCACGATCTCCAAGCCCATATTTACCCATTGATTTTTCAATAAAATCTGATATAATGGATAAATTTTCCAGTTCCCCCCCTACTTCCAATTCTAAGTGTTCCTTCATCAAACTCACTTTGCCTTTAACACCATTAGTGTTATATCATCGAACTGTGATCCATCCCCTGAGAATGATATGACAGCTTCCTTTATTTTATTCACTATATCTTCCGCAGATAGATCATTATTTGCTTTTACAAGTTTAAAAAGCCGCCCCTCCCCAAAAAATTCTTCTTTATCATTCATTGCTTCAGTTACACCGTCAGTATAGAAGACAACCAAATCACCACTTTCCAGGGTTATTTCCTTCTCCTCCAATTCTATAGTATCTATAGCCCCTAAAGCAACTCCTTTAGAACTTAAACATTCAAGATAACCTGTTTTCCTAATAAACATCACTGGAGGGTTATGTCCAGCATTCACATAATCTAAAGTCCTCTTTTTCAAATCCAGTGTTGCATAGAAGAGTGTTACAAACATTCCAGATCGTGCATCTGATGCAATGAGCTTATTTGCATCTTTAATAACTTCAGCCACGCCAGGATTACCTATGGCTTTAGCCCTCAAAATGGTTCGAGAAAATGCCATGAAAAGTGCAGCTGGAACGCTTTTACCGGAAACATCAGCTATTGTGACTCCTATTTTATCCTCAGAGATGGGTATAAAGTCGTAAAAATCTCCCCCTACTTCCTTTGCTGGAATGTTAATGGCATATATGTCAAAACCATTTAGATGGGGCATTTCATGGGGTAGGAAGCTTTCCTGAATTTCGTGTGCAATTTCCAATTCATATTTCTTTCTCTGCAGCTCATCATGATATTTATCCCGTTCTCTGGCAGTTTCACGCTCTTTTATGAGATTCGATATGATAAATGCAAAAATCAGGATACCTAAAGCATTTGCAAATATCATGGGGCCACTTAGATTTTCTACCACTATAAGTGCCCTTGTATATGAGCTTGTCAAGAATAATGCCAGGATCATGTGAAAGGATTCCATTAAAATGGCAAATATCACTGCTCCCATAATCCCAACAAACCTTCTGCGATTTAGTAGGTATATTATACCGGCAAAAAGACCTGCAAGAACGGTAGAAAGTGAACATGGAATACAGGTAAATCCACCTAGAAATAAGCGGTAAACACCCCCAATTAAAGCCGCTCCTAGACCAACAAATGGCCCACCCACCAGTCCTGCGATCATAGGGCCCAGATCTCTTACATTTCCAAGAGCTCCCTGTATTTCAATCCCTGAATGCGAACCATAAATAGATAGAACTCCAAAAACTAAAATCAGAAAAATCTGATTTTTGAGGGTAAATTTGCCCTCCAACACCTCCAGAAAATATCCGGATCTGGTGATAAGATATGCAACAACTGTGATTACACATATTTTGTCTATTAGAGTGATTAAAGTATTTATTGTAAAGGTAAAGAAGATTTCCTTTCCTTCTAAAATTAAAAATACAATTAAAATAATTATAAATGCGAAAATAAATTGGGTAAAAATTGTAGACTCATCCAGATGATCCTGTCTGAAGAGGATTTTTATTTCATGGTAAACTGTATTCAATCCCCTCTCCAGCGCCTTTCTCATATTTTCACCAAATATTTTCATCAAAGTTCTAACTGTATATTCAACCCATTAACTAAAAAGATATCTGCTTAATATAAGAGTAAAAAAACTTGAAGAATTATAGATAATATCTATAGATAATCCAGTCGGGTACGCAGTGCCCTTTCACCTTTTACCCATCTTTCTATAGGTGGAACTTCGTCTGGATCAATGACAACATCAATAACTGTTGGCAGAGAGCTCTCAATTGCCTCTGGCAGTATTTCAGGCAGTTCGCCGGGTTTATTTATTCTGTATCCTTTTGCTCCAAGTCCTTCTGCGATTTTGGCGATATTGACTTCTTTAAAGGTTGTTGATACTGTGTTATCTCCAAGAGTAAACCGTTGAAGCTCGTGAACCAGTCCCAATTTGGAATTGTTCTGTACGATCCAGACCACGGGAATATCGTAGTTTACTGCTGTGGCTATTTCCATACCATTCATCATGAAACATCCATCACCTACAATGGCAACTACTGGTCTTTCTGGGGCAGCGAGTTTACCACCAATAGCTGCAGCAGTTGCATATCCCATAGAAAGCATTCCAAAAGCAGTTATTAGGTTTGGCTTTCTAAATTGCATGTAATGAATGGCCCAGCATATGTGGTTACCAGTGTCAACGAATAGGATCGTGTCTTCAGGTAAATTCTCCTGGATCTCCCGCATTAAGGTCTGGGGTTTTACTGGAACAGAATCTGAGTACATCTTCTCTGGATTTACAAACATTCCCACAGTTTCTTTGAATTTAACAATATCTTCAACTGGTCTTTCCCTGTCAAAGTCATGGGTTTGTAATTCTCGCAATACCCTGAATGAAATTTCGTTTAAAACTGCCTGGCAGTCCCCCACTATGCCAATATCAGCTACATAGTTTTTATCAATCTCTGCGGGGTCGATGTTAACATGGATAAAGGAGTCTGTAGGTTGGAGATTTGGATCCCAGGAGAATGTGGTCAGCTGATTCAGGCTTGATCCCACAACAAGCAGTACATCCACATCACCAAGCAGATATTTTTCTGCAACAGGAGATCCACTGAACCCAAAAACACCTAAAGAAAGGGGATGATCCTCTGGAAATGCTCCCTTTGCCTTGGGAGTTGTAGCTACAGGTATGTTGAGCATTTCAGCTAATTCCAGGACCTCACTGACAGCGCCAGAAATCATAACTCCGGTTCCAACGAGCGTTGCTGGTTTTTTTGCATTTACAAGTTTTTCTGCTGCGTCAATTACCAGTTTTCTATCGAAATAGTTTGATCGAACCTTATATGCCCGGGGTGGAAGTAAACCGCCTTCTATCTTTAGTTCCATAATATCTTTTGGATAAGAGAGATGTACAGGGCCTTTTTTGCCACTTAAAGCTATTCTGATTGCCTCTCTTAGTAGCTCAGGCATTTTGTACTTGGAAAGTATCATTTCGCTGAACTTGGTTATTGGATCAAAAAGTGCCACAGAATCCACCCCTTCTTTGGTTGAATCCTGAAATGTGCCTTTACCATAAACACTGGTGGGTACCTGTCCTGTTAAAACCAGTATGGGAACATTATCCATATACGCATTTGCAACTCCAGTAACCAGATTTGTGCTCCCTGGCCCGGAAGTTGAATAACAGACGCCCAATTTACCACTTACACGGGCGTATCCATCAGCCATAAACGCTGCGCCCTCTTCATGTTTTGTTAATATGGGTTTAATGGCTTTCTGTTTATTCACGGCATCATAAAGTGGTACAAGGGAAGTGCCAGGTACCCCAAAAATATATTCGACACCCTCACCGTCTAAATATTCTAATAACAACGTTGCAGTAGTTATTTTCATTCTATCGCCCCATCCAATTGTTAATTGAAACTATTTACTGCATCCTCTTCCTCATCATAAATCTCGAAAAGCTGGGTAAATCCAGATATATCAAAGACTTCCTGCACATAGGGTTTCAATGCAGCCAGTTTTATTTCTCCCCCCACTCTCTTCAAACGCTTAAGTGAAGCCAGCATCACTCTGAGACCAGAACTGCTGATATAAACTACCTCCTCAAAATTTACGACAATTTTCGTTGTTCCCTTATCAATTAGCTTGTTTATAATTTTTTCCAGCTCATTTGATGAATAAGCATCTAATCTGCCTTTAAGAGATAGTATATACGCGTCGTCTGCTTTTTTCCATTCTATTTCCACGTGCTCACCCCGTAAATTAATACCCCAAGGTTTTATCCAAAAAATTGAATTGAATTATATTTATTTATAATTCTTTGTATTCATGGCCTCATTAAAGATCCATAAGACCTGAATTGATTTTTATATTATATTAAACAAGCTATTATTTTTTACTGTGAATCAATCCATAACGTTTGAGAATAATCCAAGAGTTAAGAATTTTTTTTGAAAATAACAAAAAATTTTTATTTTACTGTTGAACAAATCTTTAATTCACTATTTTCAAGGATGGTAAATCAGAATGGAAGAAAAAAATAAAAAAATCCGTAGCAGTTCTCAGGAAGAACCTCTTGCTAAAGAATTCTTAAATATTGAAAAAAGGATTTTAGAGATGATCCCTAATTCTTCACTCAAAGAAATATCAGATGTGGTTTTAGATAAAGCAAAAAAATTCACATCTAGTAAACACTGTTATGTAGCCTATGTAGACCCTGAAAATGGCGATAGTGTAGGTATATCCTTCTCTCATTTGACTGGAGCGTGTGAAATGTACGTAGAGAGGGGAGAAGCACGGTTCAAGGTTTTAAAGGATGGAAGTTTTG
The DNA here is from genome assembly GCA_016874685.1 of Methanobacteriota archaeon. GTDB lineage: Archaea > Methanobacteriota > Methanobacteria > Methanobacteriales > Methanobacteriaceae > VGTM01. The sequence goes on along the minus strand of VGTM01000041.1, from coordinate 7,127 downwards.
GCGGACTTTTAGGGTACTCCCTAGATACCGGCGAATCATTTTACACGCACAATCCTGCATCTCACCCAGCTGCCCACGGCCTTCCCCCTGGGCACAAGCCTGTGGAACAGTTTTTATCTGTGGCCGTTAAACATGGGAACAAAATTGTGGGGCAGATTGCCCTGGCAAACCCAGATAAGGACTACAATGATCAACACCTGGAAATAGTAGAAAAAATAGCTGAAATCTATGCTGAAGTTCTTAAAAAGCTAGTATATGCTCGTTGATTTTAAAACTCATTTCATAAGAAGAACACAATTATCGCTACTGCCAAAATAATTAAAAGAATTATCAGGATTATAATTCTGATCCTCTCTTTTTTCTCTTCTTCCATTGGAAATTTCCTAAAACATTCAGTTAAAATAAAAACTTCCATTAAAAAAATAATAATTTGTGGGGCGTCTTCCTACAAGATTTAATTGTATATAAATATATCGCCGTGGCCATGATAATGACTGTAATACTATTATACTCCCATAATACCTAAAAAATTGTTTAGTATCTTTTTTCATTACTTAAAATTAAAATTTAAATTATATAAAAATTCATGCATAAACAAACATAATTCAAAAAAAATAAAAAGAGTTTATTCCTCAAAACTGTGTTTAACCTAAAAAAATGTTCTTTTTATACTCCCAAGAATAAAAAAAATTAAAGAACTATTTATTTCCATTTTCCCACAGACGCGTTTAGATATCCATCATCATACAACCTGTTCTTCCAAAAAAATTTCTAGTTCTAGCACTGATAAGCTGAGCAGGCAGAAATATGGATAAATTACATAAAATTCGCTCAATTTAAGCCCATTAATGCCTTAATATAACTTTTTACTGGGTTGCTAACTGGTATTATGCAGATAATCCTGGTTTAATTTCCAAAATCTCTAGAAAAGGATATATAAAAAGTTTTAAATTTATTTTAGACCATAAAATTATATAAGTTAAAATAAAAATTATCTTGATGTTTATGATTTTTAAAGGAGGACATCGGGTTGCATAGAACTAAACGGGAGTAGTTATAATAGCCTGTCTGGCTATCTTCGTGATTGTACTGGATTCATCAGCCATGAATGTGGCCATAAGTACCTTGGTAATTGAATTAAATACCACTTTAAGCACCATACAAGCCATAATAGCATTATATGCTCTGGTCATGGCTTCATTAATGTTATTGGGAAGTAAGATTCAGGATGTGTTGGGTAGAAAGAAAACTTTTCTAATTGGAACCATCATTTATGGTTTAGGTTCCTTAATTGCAGCCATCAGCTTAAACGCTTCCATGCTAATGATTGGGTGGGCCATATTGGAAGGCATGGGGGCTGCTTTAATGCTCCCGAGCACCACAACAATTGTGGGTGCTGAATATAAAGGACAGGACAGAATTGTGGCTTTTGGAATCTGGGGAGGAATCGCTGCCATGGGTGCAGCCGTAGGGCCCATAGTAGGCGGATTTTTCACCTCTTTTCTTACATGGAGACTGGTTTTTGGTTCAGAACTCGTCATAATAGCAGCTATTTTAATTTTCAGATATTACATAAGCGAATCTACACCAACACTGAAATGGGGAGATATAGATTTAGTGGGGGCGTTTTTATCTGTTACATCTTTGCTATTAATTGTACTGGGTATTTTGATCCTTCGATCTCCTAAAAATTGGGAGTATGTGTCAATATTTTTGGTATCAGGCATAATTCTTTTCATAGCATTCCTGTTATGGCAAAGAAGAAGAATAAAACACGGTTTAGAGCCCTTATTTGATGTGTCACTACTTAAAAATCGGTTATTTGATCTGGGAAATGTCACTTCAATTATCCAACAAATCCCTCTGGCAGGTATTCTATTTATAATACCTGTTTTCCTGCAGCAAGTCATCAAAGTCGATGCGTTTATGACTGGGGTGGCTCTTCTTCCCATGTCCGTCGCCGTATTCATTTGTTCCTTCTCTGGAGGTAAATTATCATCTATTTTAAGTCCTAAATATACTATAACGCTTGGGTTCATCATAGCTGCATTAGGAACTTTCTTATTAAGAGATTCTTTTAGTCTCAACACCCAGATAATTGATATTATCCCAGGAACAGCCATATTTGGAATAGGAGTGGGTTTTTTACTTTCCCAGTTAACTAATCTTACCCTGTCTGTAGCAAAGAGCGATCAAGAAACCAGTGCTTCTGGCTTCCTAAACACGTCCAAAAATCTAGGATATTCCATTGGAACAGCCTTAATCGGAGTTTTACTTCTTATAACTGTTTTTAATGGTCTGGTTTATTCCATCGGTGCTTCAGATATATCAGGAAACATGTCCCAAGAAGAGATAAAAAACAGCCTTATTAACTACGTGGAAAAGATGCAAACCACTTCTCCTCAAGGTATTCTCCCAAATCAAGTACCTGAGGCAACAAAAATAGTAGATTCCGCCATTAGTTCGGCCATGAAACAAAGTTTCAATGTATTGACTATAATTTTATTTTTAGGATTCTTAATCAGCCTTTTCATGCCGAAAAACGTGGGAGAGGTTAAATTCTGAAAAAATTCAATTAATAACCAATTATTAATTAAAAAAAAGTTAATTTAAAAAAAATTAATGTTCAAAGGACCCTAACCTTACGCATCACATCTCCGGGTTTTATTTTGTTAACCACATTCATGCCATTTACCACCTTGCCGAAAACGGTGTGAACACCGTCGAGGTGCGGTTGAGGAGAATGTGTAAAGAAAAACTGGCTTCCCCCCGTGTCCTTTCCGGCATGAGCCATGGAAAGGGCCCCGGTGCCGTGTTTATGTGGATTTATCTCACATTTTATTGTATAACCGGGCCCCCCGGTTCCGTCTCCACGTGGACATCCGCCTTGAATGACAAAATCTTTTATAACTCTATGAAATGTTAATCCATCATAAAAATGTGAATTCGCAAGTTTTTCAAAGTTAGCCACTGTATTAGGGGCTTCTTCTTCAAATAACACCAATTCTATGTTTCCTTTATCAGTTTCAATTATTACTTTTTTCATTTACTCACCATCATTTCAGTTAATTTTTTTAGTATAATTTCCAAACATCTCTTTAATGTAGTTTTTAATAAATCCTAATTTAAATAATTAAGTAAGCATTTATTATCTAGAAAATTCAATATAATGACACCATACTAAATTTTAATGGCCTAAATTCCAATCTAATATCTGTTAATTTATATTTATAATTATTTAATTGGTTTAAAAAGGTGATCAGATGAACACAGAAGATATAATAGCTCTAGAAAAAAAATATGTAATGCACACTTATGGCAGACAGCCATTAGCCCTTTCAAAGGGAAACGGTGCATTAGTCTGGGATGTTGATGGTAAAAAGTACATAGACTGTTTTGCTGGTCTGGCAGTAAATAATGTGGGGCATGCTCATCCAAAAGTTGTAGATGCAATCTGTAATCAGGCAAAAAAGATGTTACACTGCTCTAATATTTATTATACAGAAGAACAGGTTGTGCTTGCCAAATTACTCTGTGAAATTTCCTCTTATGATAAGGTATTTTTGTGTAACAGTGGTGCAGAAGCAAACGAAGGAGCTGTGAAGCTTGCAAGGAAATACACCAAAAAGGGTAATGTAATCTGTATGGATAATTCATTCCATGGGAGAACATTAGCCATGGTGGCAGCTACAGGTCAGCACAAATACAAAAAAGGAATTGAACCTATCCCTCAAGGATTTAAACACACCCCATATGGAGATGTAGATGCAGTAGCAGAAAAAATAGATGATAATACTGCAGGAGTTCTGGTGGAGCCTATACAGGGTGAAGGCGGGGTTGTAGTACCTCCCAAAAATTATCTAAAAGAACTTAAAGAGCTTTGTGAGGACAAAGATATTTTATTTATGGTCGATGAGGTTCAAACTGGTTTTGGAAGAACCGGTAATATGTTTGCATCTGAAATATTTGGTGTTAACGCTGATATAACTACAATTGCCAAAGGATTAGGTGGAGGATTTCCAATCGGAGGAATTCTAGCAAGAGAGGAAATTGCAGATGCATTTGAAGCTGGAGATCATGGCACGACATTCGGAGGAAATCCATTAGCCTGTGCCGCTGCAAAAGCTTCAATAGAAGCCATAATGGAAGAAAATCTCACAGATAATGCAAAAAAACAGGGAAAATACTTCAAAGACAAATTAATGCAATTAAAGAAGAAATATGGAATCATTGAAGATGTGCGTGGCTATGGCCTGCTAATTGGTATGGAATTGAACATAAAATGTGGTGATATTGTAAATAAAGTAGCTGATAAAGGTGTGCTGATAAACTGTACTGCAGACAAAGTTTTAAGGTTCGCACCCCCACTTTTAATTGAAAAAGACCAGATAGATGTGACCTTAGATGTTTTAGATGAGGTTCTAGAGAAAGTTTCATAAATGTATTATTCCCTTCTACTATTTTTTTTAAAGCTTTACCCACTCTAGTTTCATATTTTTATTTTAAAAAAAATTTAAAGAGAAATAATTAGAAATGATGAATTCTTTTATTTTTTTGGTAAAAAATATTATCAATACATGAAGTTATGGTTTAACTTATTTCAATTGATCTGACCAATCTAAGCACGTACGTAAAAAAAAAGTAGGTATAACTATAGTCCTAACCCCTTCCTAGCCCCTCTATTCGTATCGTTCATAGTTTTTGAAATATTAAGCTGGAAGTCAAAGTAGACAATTGAATCCGCTCCCTTATATTCAATTAAGTTTTAGTAACCATAGACCATAAAATTTATAAAGGATAAAATTAAGAAATTTGATGTTTACTTCTTTTTAGGAGGATTCATATGATCTTTGATCTTGAAACAAATGAAAAAGGAAACTTGAGCATCGGTGGAGCAGATGCTTTAGAACTGGTTGCAAAATATAAAACACCATTATATGTTGTTGATGAAGATAAAATAAGGGACAACTATCGAAGACTTTATAATGCTTTCTACAGTAAGTATCAGGACTTTAAAATATTCTACGCCTGCAAAGCAAACACCAATCTAGCAGTTATGCGCATATTGGAACAGGAAGGAAGTTGTATAGATGCTGTATCAATTGGGGAGATATACATTGCTTTAAAAGCTGGTTTTGACCCATCCAGGATTTTATTTACAGGAAATAATGTAAAAGACGATGAACTGAAATTTGCTATTTCATCAGGAGCCACTGTAAACATTGACTCCATATCCCAGCTTAAAAGGCTATCAAAAATCACAGATCCATCCAAACACAAAATATCTTTCAGGATAAACCCAAACGTTGGAGCCGGCCACCATGAACACTGTATAACTGGTGGAGAGCTGAGTAAATTTGGAATAATGGAAGAAGAGGCTGTTGAAGTATATAATATGGCCCAGAATCTTGGATTTCAACCCACTGGGATTCACACACATATAGGATCAGGCATTCTGGATCCTGAACCCTTCATGCTCGCAGTGGAGAAACTTATGGATGTTGCTGGAAGAGTACACGAAGATGCTGGAGTTGAATTTGAATTTATAGACTTTGGTGGAGGGTTGGGAATTCCATATCATCCTGATGAGTCCAAACTGGATATCGAGGTCTTCTCAAAAGAAATAACAGATCTTTTCAAGGAAAAACTTTCACAATATGATCTTAAAAATCCATCAATGTATCTTGAACCTGGAAGATACATAGTTGGAGATGCTTCCGTGCTTCTCACAAAGGTGAACACTATAAAAAACAGTTACAGAAAATTTGCAGGCATTGATGCCGGATTTAACACTCTCATACGCCCTGCCATGTATGGATCCTACCACCACATCGTGGTTGCAAACCAGCCCCATGAAAAACCCAACCAAAAGATAGATATAGCTGGAAACGTGTGTGAATCTGGTGATTTGTTTGCAAGGGATAGACCCATGCCTGAAATTCGTGAGGGAGATGTTCTTGCAATTTTAAATGTTGGTGCATACTCATTTTCAATGTCATCCCAGTACAACTCACGCCCCCGACCAGCTGAAGTTCTCCTGAGAGACTGTAAGGATGAGATAATAAGGGAGCGTGAAAGCTTCGATGATCTTTTATACAGACAGAATATACCATCGAGGCTTCTAAAATGAAAAATAATTCATTAGATGACGGGAAAAAAGATTTTATACTTTTTTCAAAGATGCATGGACTTGGAAATGACTACATAGTTATTGATGAGACTGATGAAGAGATTATCCCCGAAGAAAAAAAAGGAGAAATTGTAAAAACTCTTTGCAGGCGTGGTTTTTCTGTGGGTGCAGATGGAGTGATTTTTGCATCTCCAGCAACCCTGCAAGATGCAGATATACAATTTCGAATCTTCAATTCAGATGGAAGCGAATCTGAAATGTGTGGAAATGGGATCCGATGCTTTTCAAAATTCGTTTATGATAATGGGATTGTTCGAAAAGATAAAATACGTGTAGAAACGATTGCCGGGATTAAAAAAGTTGATTTAATAGTTGAAAATGGTAAGGTTGCCTTCTCAAAGGTTGATATGGGTACATCAACATTTAAAACTAGTAAGATCCCAATGATCTCTGATGAAGATGAATTTTTAGATGATGAACTTCTTGTTGAAGGAAAATTGATTAACATGAGCGTTGTAAACGTTGGGAACCCCCATGCAGTAATATTCAGCCCGGATTTTGATAATGTGCCATTAGAAACATTAGGGCCAGCAATCGAAACACATGAAGCATTTCCACAAAAAATAAATGTTCATTTTGTAGATATCCTCAATAAAAATGAAATCAGGATGATCACATGGGAGCGTGGTGCCGGCATAACGTTTGCATGTGGTACAGGAGCTACATCGTGCGCTCTTGTGGGATTTAGACTTGGAAAACTGGAAACAAACGTATTGGTACATCTTCCTGGAGGAGATCTAAATATAGAGATATATGAGAAAAATGGATGGCTAGGGGCGTTTATGAGTGGCGATTCAGTTCTTGTCTATGATGGTGTCATAGAAATCAAAATTTAGAACTAAAATAAGAGTCTACTATATTTATCAAATAAGATCTTATCAAATAAAATCACTTTAAATTTATAAATAAGAACATCAAAATAAAAAAAAAAGTTTTT
>VGTM01000040.1 GCA_016874685.1 Methanobacteriota archaeon | reverse complement strand
AAACGACAAAAAAAAGGTTAATGAACTTATTAAGCTCATAATCGATAAAAAAGTGGATGCTGTAACATTTACAAGTCCACTTACAGTCAAAAATCTTTTTAAAATGGCTAAAGAAGAGTATAAAAAAGAAGAATATGAAAATCAGATATTGGGCCATTTGCAAAATGGTGAGGTTTTAGTGGCAGCGATTGGTCCGGTTACAGGAAAAGCCCTGGAAGAATACGGTATCACAGCTTTAACACCTGAAGAATACACTGTTAAAGAAATGTTAAATAGATTAGCCGACGAAATCGCTATTAGAAATTTATAATTTAAATAATTAAAATTTAAATATTTGACTTATGAGGAGGTAAAACCATAAAAAAGGATAGTTCAAGGGTATTGATATGGCCCGTTTATATTGATTCAAAACTGACCAAAAAAGAAGGCAGGAAGATCGCTAAAAAATATGCAGTACCATCTCCAACCCTGAGAGAAATTTCAAAAGCAGCTAAAAAACTCAACCTGAATCCAGAAGTCGAAAAAGACAAATCATATCCAAGTTTATGGTGGGAATCTTCAGGCCGGGTGTCAGTTGATAAAAAGATGGCAAAAACGGAGATCCTCATAAAGGCATGTAATATGATCAAAGGGTTTCGATCATAGTTTGATTAGATTACTATTTACGTTTATTGAAAGTTTAAATAAGGTTCAAAATTTAATTTAAATGTTTTAATAGTAAATGATATTATAATAAATAATGTAATATAATAAATAAACAAGAAAAAAGAAGTTAAAAAAATAATTGTTAATTGCTTTCAGGAGTGGAGGCATATCGAAGATCAAAATTCATTTATGGTCAAATCTATGGAAAAAGCATTTATAAAAGCCAATGAAATGGTCAAAGATGCTGAAGATATTAAAATTTACAGTCATATTGATTGTGATGGGATTACAGGAGGATCTATCCTGTCTATACTTTTGGATCGTATTGATAAGGAACATGAACTCGAATTTATAAGTTTAGATAAAATGGAAGACATCAAAATTGACAATGAACTTACAATATTTTCTGATCTTGGTTCTGGACAGCATTTGGATGGATTTGGATCATCATTATCAAAGATTCTAATCCTAGACCATCATCCGCCTGTTAGAAAATTTAATACTAAAATAAAAGTTTCAAACGGCGAATTTATCGAAATAAATCCTTTTTATTTTGGAATAGATGGATCTTATGAGGTTTCAGGCGGTGGATTGGCATATCTTCTGGCTCGTTCATTCGGATTTTATGATCTAAGCTGGATGGGAGTTTTAAGCGCTATAGGTGATATGCAAGATGGTTTATCCGGCAAATTAACAGGTTTAAATAGGTACATACTTGAAGATGGAATTGAAAATAATCTTGTGAAATCCATAAACGACCTTTCAATTTATGGGAGACAGACAAGACCTATTTTTGTTGCACTTTCATATTTTGGCGACGTGAATCTTCCAATAACCAACAACAAAACTGAATGCATCCTAATGTTAAAAAAATTAGGAATTCCTCGAAAAAATGGAAGAAGACAAAGGTCATTATGTGATTTAACGGTAGAAGAGAAAGGTAAGATCTTTTCTGAACTTGTGAGGATGTTAAGTAAGGAAGTTCCACCAAAATACATAAAATATGTTCCTAAATTAGTTTCAGGGGATTCTTATGATTTTTTAGGTGAAAAAAAGTATTCACCACAAAGAGATGCCACAGAATTTTCTACAGCCATAAATGCTTGTAGTCGTCACAATCATCCAGAAATAGCCCTTGAAGTCCTAAAAGGAGATCGTAGGCTAGCTTTGGAAAGTATGGAACATCTTACTATGGATCACCGCAGATATCTTGCTCAAAAAATCGAATGGATAGAAAATGAGGACAGAATAATACCTCTGCCAAATATTCAGTATTTTGATGGTAATGATATAAAAAGCGAGGTAATTGGAACCATAGCCGGAATGATTTTAAGTTATGGTAATTGGAGAAAGCCAATAATCGGTTTTACTAACATTGAGGACGAAAAAGGTATAGTTAAGATATCACTGCGCTGTTCCCGACTTTTAGCTCATGATGGGATACATTTTGGAAAAATAATAAGAAGAGTAGCAGAGAAGGTTGGTGGAAGCGGCGGTGGTCATCCAGTAGCCTGCGGAGCATATATTCCTGAAGATAGCACAAATAAATTCCTTGAATTATTTAATGAGACGTTGAAAGGGTCTATTTAAGGATCTATTTAATATTTAATTGAATTATTAAGGTTAATTTAAACAGTTAATTAATAGCTTGGTGTATAGATGAAAGTCTTCAAAAAAAAAGGTGAGCTTACCAGGTTCCAGATATTGGCGGAGATAGCCAAACAACAGCCACATTTAAGGCAAAAGGATATAGCAAAAAAACTGGGTATAACAGTTCAGGCAGTTTCTGAGAATTTAAAAAGTTTAGTTGACGATGGATTTGTTGTAACTGGTTTAGGGCGTGCGAGATATAAGATCACAAAAAGGGGCATTGATAAGGTAAAAATGGAGGCAACTGATTTAAAAAAATATGCAGATGAAGTTATGGAAATAATGGGTACATATAAATCAGTATGGCCGGCAATAGCCGAAGAAGAGCTTAAATCTGGTGAACGTGTCTGGTTGAAAATGGAGAATGGGACTCTGTATGCAACAAGAGAAAAAAGATCAGCTTATGCTGAAGTTCTCAATGATGCATCAAAAGGTGAAGACGTAGCTTTAATTAAATTAGGCGGTATAATAGAACTGTACAATGGTAAAGTAACTATAGTGAAACTTCCGACAGTAAATCAGGGTGGATCCAGGGCTTGTAACATTAATAGGATTAAAGAGATATACTTAAAAGGATTTGATAAAGTAGGGATTATGGGAACAGTTTCCAAAGCAGTTGCAGATAAATTGAAAATTAAAGCTGATTTTGAATATGCAACTCCCTACGCTACTACCGCAGCAGCTAAAAGAGGGCTTAATGTATTAGTTTTTGCAGTTGGCAAGATGACCAACAGTATAACTAAAAAATTGGATAACGAAGGTATTGAATACCAAATCGAAGATGTGAAACAATCTGATTCTTGAGAAAATGAATAAAAATTAAAGTATAAAAAAATAAAAGAAAATAAAAAAATAGAAGGCAATTTGCCTTTAATAAGACATTCAAGCTTACATCATAGGTGGCATTCCACCAGGCATTCCGCCCATGCCTTCCATTCCTGCCATATCAGGTTCTTTTCCAGCACCGCTAGATGCAATTACATCATCAATTCTTAAAATCATCTCTGCAGCTTCTGCTGCTGATTGAATGGCCTGTTTTTTAACCCGGTGTGGTTCTATTACACCTGTTTTGTTCATATCGCGTACTTCTCCTTCAAAGACATCTAGCCCCATATATGGAGATGTTTCGTGTGCAGCTCTAAGGTCTACGAGGGAGTCGATGCTGTCTAGACCGGCATTTTCTGCTAAAGTTTTTGGAACGATTTCAAGAGCTTCTGCAAATGCTGCAACTGCAAGCTGTTCTCTACCACTTATTCCATCAGCGTACTCTTTGAGCTTCTTCGAAATCTCAATTTCACCTGCTCCTCCACCTGCCACAACCTTTTTATCCTCAATTGTGGCAGATACAACACCTATTGCGTCTTCAACAGCTCTTTCTATTTCATCAACGATGTGTTCAGTTGAACCTCTTACTAGGAGTGTTACAGCTTTAGGTTCTTTACAATCTTCAACAAATATCATTTCTTCTCCAGAAATCCTTTTCTCAGAAACTATTCCAGCTTCTCCCAGGTCTTCTGATGTTAGATCTTCGATGTTTGTTACCACTTTAGCACTGGTTGCTTTTGAAAGTTTTTCTATATCGGATTTTTTCACCCTTCTAACTGCCATGACACCTGCTTTGGATAGGTAGTGTTGTGCTAGGTCATCTATACCTTTCTGACCGAATAGAACTTGGGCACCAGAATCCACTATTTTATCAACCATGTCCTTTATCATCTGTTCTTCTTGTTCTATGAATGCTTGCATCTGTGATGGGTCTGTAATTCTTATTTCGGCATCTACTTCAGTTTCTTTAACTTCTATTGCACAGTTTAGGAGCGCTATTTTTGCGTTTTCGACTTTTTTTGGCATTCCAGGATGTACTCTTTCTTTATCAATTATAACACCTTGTACAAGTTTGGAATCATCTACAATAGCACCATCTTTCTTCTCGATTTTTATATGATCCTTATCTATTTCACCATTTTCTTCAACTTGTTTCACTGCGTCTACTACTAGTTCTGCTAGCGGTTGTCTAGCTTTTTCTGTGCCTTTACCTGTCATTGCAGTCATTGCTACTTTTATTAGTGTGTCTTTATCGTCTGCAACGATGGATATTGAGTCTAATATTTCTTGAGCTTTTTCAGCTGCTTGTCTGTATCCCATGGATACTATGGTTGGATGTATGTCCTGGTCAAGCAGATCTTCTGCTTTTTTGAGGAGTTCACCAGCTATTATGACTGCAGTGGTTGTTCCATCTCCTACTTCATCTTCCTGGGTTTTAGCAACCTCTACAAGCATTTTCGCTGCTGGATGTTCTATATCCATTTCTTTGAGAATAGTAACACCATCATTGGTTACTACTATGTCTCCTAATGAGTCCACAAGCATTTTGTCCATTCCTTTCGGACCTAAAGTTGTTCTCACAGTCTCTGCAAGTGTTTTACCTGCTAATATGTTCATTCTTTGAGCATCTCTTCCTAATAATCTACTAGTACCTTCTGGTAATACTAAAATTGGTTGACCTTGGCCACCTAATTGCGCCATTATTTCACCTCTATTCTTTGTAATTTATCGATGGGTTAGAGGTTATATAAATAATTTTCGGATCGGTTATACATGGTCATCAGTGATATGATAATATATAATCCTTTAGATAGATAAATTAAATAAAGACAAGAAAAATATTAGTTTTGAGCTAAATAAGGCTCAAATCGAAAATATAAATTAAAAGTGAGGCAGATGATTGATCTATCATATCCAATTTATGAAAATATGCCAGTATTTCCCCATGATCCTAAAGTTGAGATAAAACGGGTTTATACGTTTAAACTGGATGGATTTTTTCTTTCTAAAATTTCTGGAAGTACCCATATGGGCACCCATCTCGATGCACCTTTTCATTTTAATCCTGAAGGCAGAAAGATTTCCCAGATCAATTTGGATGAGTTAATTGGAATAGCACAGCTTGTAGAGGTATCAGATAAAAAAATAGAAATAAAACATTTAAGATCTGCAGAAAAAGACGATATGTTGATATTAAAGACAAACTGGTCTCATCATTGGGGTGAAGAAGAATATTTTTTACATAATCCTTTTTTAACAGAACAAGCAGCTAATTTTTTAGTTAAAAAAAGAATTAGGGGAATTGGAATTGATTCACCAAGTTTAGATCCACCTGATAGTTTCACTGCTCATCGAATTTTTCTTTTTAATGATATATGGATAGTGGAAAACCTTAGAAATCTGGAAATGATAAAGGGAAATGAATTTAAAATATACATCATTCCCCTTGTGCTGGATGCTGAAAGCTCTCCTGTAAGGGCTTTTGCTGAGGTTTACTGAGTTATTGGTGTTTTATCTTCAAGGTCCAAGTAAAGGTATGAGAGTACCAGAGCGAAATAGGGGGTCAATATTATACTTATAATTACATTTCCAATGAGATTTCCCACGATGGGAATAAATCCAAATATTAAACCCAAAATAAAAACCACAACGATGGCTATCATAAAATTGATGAGACCTACCAAAAATACATTCAACTTGTTGTTCCAAAATATCTCAAAACTATCATTTAGGGAATCAATCACAGATTTTTTGCCAATGACTATGGATTGATTGACCACCATGAAGCCTAATCCAAGGAAAATTATTCCGATAAGTAGGATTAAAAATCCGATTGTAGTTGATGCTACACTTTGGAGAAACGCGCCTAACAACATTGGAATGCACAATGCCAGGACCATAAGACCTATTATTATGCTTACTAGAAAAATTCTAATAAAATACTCCTTCCCGCTTTTCCATGCAACACCCAGTTCTGTTCCTCCAGTTTCTATAATTTTTTTGGCCATTCCAATAGTGGCTGCACTTATATAAGAGCTTATAAGACCTACTAAAATTATTACCAACAAGCTAGACCCCGCAATCAGCAACCATGTTGTCATAGTTAGGTTTGGCGCTATATAGTCTGCAGAAATTCTGCCAGTTTTTAAAATAGACAAAAATTCAGGCCCCATAACCAAATAAACAATTAATAATAGAAATAAAATTATAATAATGTATTCTAATACTGCTCCGATTAGTGATGGGATCATTATGTTCAGATTTTTTTTGAATGATCCGAAAGATTTTGAATAGTAACCACCGATATCCATACAATAACTCCAGAGTTTTTTGATATTCTTTGATAAAGTCTTTAATTACAGTTTCTAATAAACTATAATAGATAAATTGAATTTATTGGCTATTTAAGTATTTTCCTCCAAAGTGTCTTACCATCTTTTTTAGATGATTTAAAGTAACCTTTCCTCTCTAAATTTCTCAAGATATGATTGAAGTTTTCAGATGATAGTTCGTGAAATGCTATGTTTGTTATGTGGGAATGAAGATCTTCCATTGTGCCTTCTTCTCCAGGTAAAAGTTGGTAGACCTGTGATTGGAACGACGTAAGATCTTTTTTTGGTTTTGCAGTAAGTGCTTCAAAATAAGTTTTGATTTTTTTAAGTTCTGCAATCTCAGTGTCTTTTTCCTTTAAAATATTCTTAAATTTGGTTATTTCTTCGTTCTTTACATCTATAATCTTATCTAGTTCAGTAAGTCTACCATCTTTCTCACTAATTTGCTGGTGGGTATCTTTAACAGCTTGAGACGTTTTAGAACTTCCTTCACATTTATCAAGTTTGATCTTAAGCTCACTGATCTCTAACAAGCAAGCTTTAACCAGCTCTTTCAACTTTTCTTTTTCAGGGTCTTTCAAAAACGCCATTTTATCACACCATAATATGTTCGATTTTATTTTTAATGTTTAGTATATGATCTTCAAGCCTCAGCACAGCCAAAGCACATAATATACCAACAATAGCTCCCATGACCACGTCAAATGGGTAATGAACTCCAATATAAATCCTTGAAAAACCTACGATACATGCAGCAATTAGGAGAGGATAGAGATATCCATATTTTTTTCCTATAACTGTGCATCCTGTAAATGAGGTAACAGAATGTCCCGATGGAAATGAGTATCCGCCCATGTTTACTAAAATATTGATTCCTTCTAAAACACCAGGGGGTCTTGGTCTTGCAAAGGTCAATTTAAGAATCTCGCTGATAAAGAAACTGATAATTAACGCAGTTAAACATAAAAAGGCAACATTTTTTCCTTTTTCCCCACCAAATATGAACAGGATAATGCATATTATAATCCAGAATATTAAAGTTCCGGCATAGGTTATTATGGGCATTATAACATTGAAAACACTGTTTTGCATTTTCACGTTTATTATGTAAAACATTAAAATGTCTATGTTGTTCAATGTTTGGATAAAACTTTCTGACATGTATCTCCTCTATAGAACTTTAATATATGTTGGTCGAATTGATTAATTAAAGGTTTCTGAATTAATTATATGTATTTTATATCATTTAATTCTTCAATTAAATTATTAAAACTTTATTGAGGAAATGGCACTTAAACTATCATATTTCAGAAAATAATAAAAAAAGTGAAAAGCCGATAAATTGATCAATTTTTTACAATATTTCATTTATCAGCTCTGCGTTCAAAATAGATGCTCCAGCTGCTCCTCTTATAGTATTATGGCCAACCAACACATATTTTATGTTATCATCGAATACTGTGTCTTTTCTGACTCTTCCAACAACTACCGACATCCCATTTTCTTCATTTCTATCCATTCGTGGCTGTGGTCTGTTCTCTTCTTCTCTGACTATTACAGGATTTTTAGGTGCAGAGTAGAGTTCTAACTTCTGTGGAAGTCCTTTGAAGTTGCGCAAAACTTTCTTAACATAGTCTATTTCGAAATTATCACCCATCTCAATGAAAACAGCCTCGGTGTGCCCATCTAAAACTGCAACACGGTGACAGGATGCACTTACTTTAAACTGTGCAGGTGTTACAACTCCTTCTTCAAGATCACCAAGTATATATGGGGGTTCAGTTTCTACTTTGTCTTCTTCTTCACCGATGAATGGAACAAGATTGTCTATTATGGCCATGGAGGGAACTCCATCATAACCTGCTCCAGAAACGGCTTGCATAGTGGAAACATAGACTCTTTTAATGTCAAATTGATCATATAAGGGTTTTAGAGTCATAACTAGGGCTATGGTTGAACAGTTAGGATTGGTTACCACAAATCCGTCCCATCCCCGGTTTTTCTGCTGCATCTCCACAAGATCGAGATGTTCTGGATTAACTTCTGGAATTACCAAAGGGACATCTGGTTCCATTCTCATGGCACTTGCATTTGATGCCACAATGTGTTTTTCAGCGAATTTTGGTTCAACAACTGCAGCTATATCAGCTGGAAGAGCAGAAAATACAATTTCAACGCCCTTTACTTCGCTAGGATCTGTATCTACTACAAGTATGTCTTTAACATTTTCTGGTATTTTACTGTCAAGATACCAGGTTGCTGCATCTTCATATCTTTTTCCTGCGGATCTTTTTGATGCACTTAGTGCGGTTATCTCAAATTCGGGATGATCCGCCAAAAGTTCAATGAAACGCTGTCCTACCATTCCAGTTGCTCCTAAAATGCCTACATTTACCATACAATCACCTGTTATTTAATAAATACCTTAAATTCTTATATCATCTTCTTTGTACACCTATTTTAAGCCAAGAACATCTCCCATATCACTTATTTTACCCTCATCGGCATTTAAAACATATCTGATAGATTTTATAACCCCGTTAACAAATGCTTGCCTGCTATGGGCCCTATGCACGATTTCTAGTCGTTCTCCATCTCCAGCAAAGAGCACGGTATGTTCACCAACGATGTCTCCACCACGAATTGCATGAATTCCTATTTCTTCATCTGTCCTCTCACCAACTATCCCTTCTCTTCCATAAATTCCTACTTTATCCATATCTCTGCCATAAACTTCTGCTATGATCTGTGCTGCCTTTACTGCTGTACCTGAAGGTGCATCAGCCTTGTGTTTATGGTGTGATTCAATTATTTCAACATCATAATCATCGATTATAGATGCCAGGTTTTCTAAAATCTTAAAGAAAATATTCACTCCCACTGCCATGTTAGGAGAAATAACAGCTTTTATATTGTTCTCTTTGATAGCGTTCTTCATTTCATCCATCTGTTCATCTGAAAAACCAGTGGTACCAACAACCACATTAACACCATTTTCTGCAGCAGTTTTCACATTTTCCACCGCAGCATGGGCTATGGTAAAATCAACCAGCACATCTGGTTTCTTAGCTTTTAGTTCTGTGCCGAGTTTATCGGCTCCAATAACATTCACACCAATTTTTCCAACACCTATTACTTCTCCAATGTCTTTTCCTTCTAAAGGGCTATCCGAGGCTTCTATCGCTGCCACAGCCCTCATATCTTCTTGATTTAGGATGGTATTATTAATCATAGACCCCATCCTTCCACATGCACCTGCTACAGCTATATCAATCATTTTATCTATCTCCAATTAATTAATTTTAAAAAAATTAAAAAAGTTTTTAAAGGTAATTAAGATACCTTTTAGAGTAGATCAAGGTTTTCAAGTACCTTTCTTAATTTGACCTTAGAATCATCTTTTATAGCTCCAAGCGGCATTCTTACATGACCTGCTGGTCTTTCCATCATGCTAAGGGCGGCTTTTGCTGGAACTGGGTTAGTTTCAACAAATAAAACCTTCATAAGGTCGTATAGTTGGTAATGAACTTTTGCTGCTGCTTCAAAGTCCCCTTCCAAGGCTTTGCTGACCATCTGACCCATCCTTGCAGGGTCTACATTAGCCACTACACTGATTACTCCGTTACCCCCCATGGCTATCATGGGTAGAGTTAGATTGTCGTTTCCTGAAATCACCAGGAAATCTTCCTGGCCAATTTCTTCCAGTTTCTTTATTATCATGGATACTTTGTCGATGTCTGGGCTAGCTTCTTTAATGGCTACTACATTTTCTATTTCAGCAACTTTACCAATTGTTTCAACGTCTATGTCTGTACCAGTTCTGGATGGAACATTGTAAACTATTATGGGAATATCTGCGGATTCTGCAAGCATCTTATAATGCCCATAAAGTCCATGCGGTTGTGGTCTATTGTAATACGGTGTTATAACTAGTGCAGCATCTGCACCAGCGTTTTCAGCGTGTTTTACAAGTCCCAGTGCTTCTTTGGACGAATTACTTCCAGCACCAGCGATAGCAGTAACTCTACCATTCACCTCATCCACTAATATGTCTATCATTTCCCGCTGTTCTTCATGGGAAATGGTGGCTGATTCTCCGGTTGTTCCAGCAATCAACAACCCATCCACACCTTTTTCGATAAGATAATTTATATTCTCACGTATTCCTGCCTCATCTACCCCATCATCTTTTGTAAATGGAGTGATCATGGCAACTGTGGTTCCTTCTAATTTCATTCTAAAACACCCCTTACCAGTTCATATGCCTTCTTACCTTCCGTCCAATCAACAAATATGACGACGGAAGTTTGACTTGAGGATATTTCCACAATATTTATGTTACTTTTACGTAGAGGTTCAGTTATTTCAGTAATTATTCCAGGAGTGTCAATAAATTCTTGAGAAGTGACGGTTATCATACCAATATCCCGGCCTAGTGATAGAGAGCTCAGATTTTTGTTTTCTACGACAACATCATGCAGAATTTTATGAGCTCGATCTGCATCTTTCTTATTCACAAATAGGGTCACTGAATTTTGACCTGTGGATATACCTAATATATTTATTTTATTCTTTGAAAGAGCATATGTGAGTTTTGATAAAATCCCTACTTTATTTAAGATCTCCTCACCTACAACCGCTATAACAGAGATGGGTTCTGAATTAAGGGTGGTAGTTTTAAGCATTTCATCTTCAGATGGTCCTATGATTTCTGTTCCAGAAGCCGATAAATCTCCATGCTCGAAACCAATTATTTTGGCGTTTATTTTGGGATCTTTGTATTTTAATGCATGGGGATGCAGAACCTGTGCTCCATGAGTGGCCAGATCTCTCATCTCTTTAACTGATATTTTTTTCAATTTTTTGGCGGATTGAAGTTGATTTGGGTCTGTGGACATAACTCCACCCACATCAGTCACTATGATAACTTCCTGGGCTTTTAAGCAGTGTCCCAGCAGAAAGGCAGTTATGTCACTTCCACCTCTTCCTAGAGTTGTAATGTAGCCTTCTTTATCCCTTCCCAGGAATCCACAAATAACAGGAATTATTCCCTGATCAAGCATTTCATGTATTAACTTTGATTTTTCCTCAGTTGTATTAAAGTCAACTCTTGCACTTAATAAGTTACTATCAGTAATAATAGGCCAATTTTCCATATATGGATCAATATATTCAGATTTAACACCCAAAGATTCTATTGCAGATGAAAATATTCTAACACTGGTCATTTCACCCATGGAAACTATTTCAGCCAGCTGTTTTTCTGTTATAGGATCAACCATAGCTTCATCTACAATCTCTAAAAGCTCATCTGTGGTCTTGTCGATGGCAGATACAACTACCACCATCTTTTCACCTTTCATGTATTCGTTAACTACAGATTGAGCTGCTTTTTTTATTTTTTTCCCATTTCCAATGGATGTTCCTCCAAATTTGGCCACTATAATTCCCATTGATTTCCACAACCTTCTTTATTATACTTTTATTATTATAATAATAAAATTATTGTTGACTTACTAATCTGGTAACGTATCCAGCGATTTTGTTTCTAAGATGTTTTGTACTTACTGTGGAGAGCTCTTCAACCATTTTTTTGTTTTCTTCAAAATCATTACTGAATTTATCTGCATGAGTTTCAATTAAATCTTTTGCCATTCTCTTTACGAACGATGTTCTAATGTTTCCCATTGTTTTTCCTCCTAAAAATCTCTTCTTGTTCTTTTTTATTTAAATTGGTAAGTATTTTCATGATTTCTTTGACACTTTCCTTATCTATTTTTTCTTTTTCGGCTATTCTCCCTGTCTTATCCAGAATATAATCTTCTCTTTTTTTATCTTCTATTTCAAGACCTAAAAAAATCTTGACATCTGCTATGTCTCTTGCAAGTTTTATTCTCATTTTAATAAGGTTTATAATCGCCTTGTCTATCCTTTCTATTTGATCTCTTGATTCCTCTAAGATTTTCAATGCATCCGACCTATCCACTTCTTAACACCTTCGTACCTTCATTATCCACTTCAGTATGTATAATCTTCCCAGGGTATGAGCTCCATGCATCTTCAACCCTATCTGTGTTTCTCTCATCAACTATGGCTACAAATGAGGGGCCGGTGCCAGATAGTCCACATGCAATTGCACCGGCATCCACTGCATCTAGGGCAATGTTGGGGTCAAATCTAAGCGCTGCACAATAGAGAAGTCCATTCAGTGTTAAAGCTTCATTTATGTTGCCTTCTAAAGCTTCATCAAAAGCAAGCTTGACATGGGGGGCAATAAGCTTCATTCTCCTTACATCAGATTCAGCAGTAGGGAAGTATTTATTAGGCATGTATATTAATATTTTCTGTTCCTTCATCTTCTGCTTTTTTAAAATCTTTCTATTTATGTTGTCAGTTATAGTTAATCCTCCAAAAAAAGAGGCACTGGCATCGTCAAATGCTCCAGTTATAGTGACACCAGCTTCAAGTGAAGAGTCTATGGCTATATTTAAGATTTCAAAATTGTTTACATCGCTCTTAATGTTATAAACGTCTATTACTGCTTGTGTTGTGGCTAGGACCACTGCATTTGAGGTTGCACTGCTACTGGAAAGTCCTGATGCAACTGGAAGATTTGAACTGGTTTTTACTAATACTCCTGTTTCAAGCTTGAATTTTTCCAGAACCTTGCTTACACATAGTTTCATCAGGGTGGTATCTACGTCTTTATCTGCAGTACATTTTATTTTCGATGATTTTAATTCCACTTCTGCTGTGACATAAAGTTTTATACCAAATGCAGAGCCATATCCTGTGGATATTGCATTTATAACTGTAGCAGAACCTGGGGAACGAACAACTGTTTTCAATACATCACCTTTTTTTCAGATTCTTTAGGTTTATAGTTTATATAAAAGTAATAAATAATATTTATTATACCTTATGAATAAATTGACATTTTTTAGAGTGATATCATGGGAAAAAATACTAAGTTGATTTTAATAGCAGGTCTTATAGGATTTGTAGTTATTTCTGTAAGTATCTTAATGTTTTTGACATTTATAGGTAATTCAAGGGGAGGCATGGGAGGTGCAGTGGCAGTCATACCAATTGAGGGTACCATTGCCTATGGACAATCAGATATATTTGGAGGTGCCTATGTTAACCCTGATGTTACAAAAGATCTGATAAAACAAGCTGAAGAAGATTCTTCAGTGAAATCTATACTTTTAGAAATAAATAGTCCTGGAGGGGCTCCTGTAGCAAGTGAAGAAATTATGCAAGCAGTAAAAAATTGTAATAAACCCGTTGTGGTATGGATAAGTGATATTGGCGCTTCTGGAGCATATCTGGTTGCATCACCTGCCGATAAAATTGTTGCTAGCCCATCTTCATGGGTTGGTAGCATTGGAGTTCTACTAGATATCACTGATCTCTCAGAACTTTACCAAAAAATTGGAATAAATAAATATGCTATAAAAGGTGGAGAATACAAGGATATGGGTGCAGATTATCGAAACTTAACCCCCACGGAAAAAAAAATGCTCCAAGACATTGTAAATGAACATTATGAATACTTTATATCATTGGTCGCTGAAAATAGAAAATTAAGTAAGGATTATGTTAGAAGCATAGCAGAAGGAAAAATATATACTGGAAGACAGGCGAAAGATATAAAACTTATAGATGAACTCGGAGGCAAACAGCAAGCCCTTGATATAGCTGCAAAAATGGGTGGAATTAATGGATCATATGATGTTTATACCATGACTCCTCCAGAAACCTTCCAAGATATTTTAAGTACAATATCATCTCAGATAGCATATTCTCTGGGAAGAGGTATTGGAAGCTTTATGCAGAAAGGTACAATTGAATATGTGTTCCGTTGATAGAGGTGAAAAAAAATGGTTGTTAAAATTGAAGTATTCACATCCCCTACATGTCCATATTGCCCTATGGCCATTGAAGTAGCGGATGAAGCAAAAAAAGAGCTTAAAGATGCTATAGAAATCGAAAAAATTGATATAATGGTTGATCGCGAAAAAGCTATTGAGTACGGCTTAATGGCTGTTCCAGCAATTGCAATAAATGGAGTTTTAAGGTTTGTGGGAGCTCCTTCAAAAGAGGAATTGATGGAAGTTATTAAAGAAGAGCTTAAATAAATTAAGCCCGATTAATATTAAATAGAAGATGTTAAGAAAATGGGAAATTATGATAAAATTATTAAAACCTCAGAATATGGAATAACTACAGGAAGTGCGGCAACAGCAGCAGCGGTTGCAGCATTTCTGTCAATAACTGAGGAAGTATCATACGTTAATATCAAGACACCTATTGCTGAACTTAAAATTGATGTAGATAATTCTAAAAAAATAACAAACACTTCTGGTAGGGCTTGCATAATAAAAAGACCCTATGATGATCCTGATGTTACATGTAACATCAAAATATGCGCAGATGTCGAGATCATCCCCACCTCAAAGATAAAAATAAAAGGTGGAGAAGGAGTTGGCATTGTTACCAAACCGGGTTTACAGGTTCCAGTGGGAGAACCAGCCATAAATCCGGTTCCAAGAGGGATGATAAAGGATAACATTAAAGAACTGCTTCCGGATGGTAAAGGGGTTGAAGTGACTATAAATGTCCCCAATGGAGAGGAGATTTCCAGAAAAACCATGAACCATAAACTGGGCATAGTAGGTGGTATCTCAATTCTTGGAACCACTGGAATTGCAAGGTCCATGTCATCAGAGGCTTACAAAGAATCTCTGAAATGTCAGATTGACGTAGCAATTGCTCAGGGATATAAAGATCTTGTTTTTGTGCCAGGTAACATTGGTGAAAATTTTGCATTAAAGTTTTTAGATGTTAAGAGAGATCAGATAGTGCAGATGGGAAACTATGTTGGATATATGCTCGAAGAAGCTTCAAAAAGAGATGTTGAGAAAATTACACTATTTGGGCATGCTGGTAAACTAGTTAAAATTGCAGCCGGAATCTTTAACACTAAACACGCTATTGCAGATGGAAGGCGTGAAATAATAGCTGCGTACGCAGGACTTTCAGGTGCAAAAAGAGAGTTAATACAACGTATTTTTGAGTCAAGAACTACAGAAGAAATGATAGATATTTTAGATAGCGAAACTATGCTCTATGAGGTTTTTAACAGTATAGCCGAGTCTATAGAGGAGAAGTGTCACGAAAAATATAAAATGGATTTTGATGTTGTTATTGTTAGAATGGATGGAACCATATTAAATCGCTGAGTAATTAAAATAAAAGCAAGAATAAAAGCAAGAATAAATAAAGGGAAATTATTAAGTTTTATTTTTTTATATTGTATTTTGTGCTAATCATAGCATCATCTTCGGGAAGATATACATGTAGAACCTTTA
>VGTM01000039.1 GCA_016874685.1 Methanobacteriota archaeon | reverse complement strand
AGATAACAATAATAAAAAAAAAAATAAAATAAGAGAGATAAGAGGATTATCTAAAAAAATTTACATCCCATACAAAATTCTTACACCCTTCCAGATACTTAAAGCATTTTTTGGGTCTAAAGGGTTTGAAATGCAGCTTTCAGAGATGACAAACGGTTTATTCATCCTAGATGAGATCCATGCTTACGATGCACATGTAACTTCGCTTATTTTGGAAATATTAAAAATTTTGAAGAATAATTACAATGCAGAAATGCTTATAATGTCTGCCACCCTTCCAACATTCATTAAAAATTTATTTAAAGATAATCTGGGTATTTCAACTGAAATAAAAATGAATAGAGAAGAACTTGAGAAATTTACAAGGCACGAAGTAAATGTGATTCAAGGAGACATTATTGGCAATATTGATAGTATAAGAGAGGATTTGGGCGAAGGAAAACGTGTGTTGGTAGTATGCAACACCGTTTTAAGAGCTCAAGAAGTTTTTGAAGAATTATCTAGAGGCATAGATAATAGTGCACTTCTGCATGGTAAATTTATGCTCAGAGATAGGGAAGAAATTGAAAAATATTTAGATAAGCTTGATTTATTAGTTGGAACGCAGGCTATTGAGGTATCATTAGATATAGACTACGATGTATTATATTCAGAGCCTGCACCTATTGACGCTTTGATTCAGCGATTTGGTAGAGTAAACAGAAAAGGATGGGAAGATAATAGAATAGCTCCTGTAAATATTTTTTCTGAAGGCTCTGAGAGGGATAAATATATTTATAACCAGGAAATCGTTGGCAAAACAGTGCAAAGTCTTGAAAATGTGGATATTTTAAGAGAGAATATTATTCAGAATCTTGTAGATGAAATCTACGAAGATGGATATATTGGAAAAGACAAAGAAGATTTTGACAGAGTACAAAGGCATTTTGAATCCTTCAACAGGCAGATAGTTCCTTTCATAAATGATAGAGAAAGTGAATTAGAGTTTTATTCTCTTTTCCAGTCTTATGAAGTAGTTCCGTTCAAATATAAGCTTGATTATCTGGATGAAATTGAAGAAGGCAGATACTATGAGGCAATGAGCTATTTTCTTTCCATTAATATTGGGCAATTTAAAAAGCTTGAAAAGGAAAATAATGTGGAATTCGATAAAAATACATATTTTGTGGATGCGAAATATGATAATAAGTTAGGGTTAACATTGGAAGCAGAAGAAAATCCTTTTATTTGATTCATTTATCTGCTGAATCTTCGATAATCGAATAGACAATATTTAGATGATAGAATGAAATAAAAAAATATTAACTCCCAGCACAGGAGATGTTGACAGAGAATGTAAAACTCTAAAATAAACAGAATTATGGGTTTGATAAATGATCAGACCCAAAACTTAAAAATACAGTGATTCGAACCAACAAACAACTTTCAAACCCAAATCTTCCTTATACTGTATTTCACCCCTCTTTCCTCAAAGAGTTCGGTTATCTCATTACTTTTTTCTGAGTCTATCTCGAAGGTTGCTCTTCCATATCTCTCACAGTGAATTACTGTTATATAAATTCAGAAATCCATGAAAAGTGGTGATTCTGTATACACATAACAGCATTGGGTAGATTTTATAAGGTCCAAAAAGAAGGCTCATACCAGTCCTAAACTATGATAAAATTGAAAGGAAAAAAAACTCCTACTTTAATAGTTCTTTAAACCTGTCTACAGTTAAATCAGCATCTTTAAGTATACTTTTTAATAATTTTGGGTGGATAATTTTACCAGAATGATAAGAAACTGTCACCCGCACACCCTCTTTGTTTTTGTAAATTTTATGGCTCCCACTTTGGCGGACAAGGACAAATCCTACACTTTCTATGACTTTGATGACTTTATCAGCCGTTACTCGTGGAAGTTTTTTGCTCATACTTCTACTTCCAGGGAAGTTAAGCTAATAGATTCAATTTCAGGAATTGTTTCTTTGCTCTCTATCCTGTCTTCCAAATGGAGGCGAATAGCGTCTTTGATATTCTCCATAACTTCCTCATAGCTTTCGCCTTGAGCGTAACAACCCTGAAGCTCAGGACAGAATGCAAAATATCCATCTGCATCCTTTTCTATTACTACCGAGAACTTATACCTTTTCATTATTTTAACCTCATGTTTTAATTCACTGCCATGTCAGTGTATACTCCATCTTGTGTAATGAGTTTTATATATTCTTCTATTTTCAGGATACTTTCCAACATATCTTCAATATAAACTCCCGCATCCTATCTCAAAGGATTGCCACCCGTTTTTTGAGTATGATGTCTCTCAAGAGAGGTTTAATTGTAGTGTATTCCACCAAATCATTTTCTCTCCAAATGTTTCCTTCATCTCAAGTTTAAGTCCCACAAAATCCAGCAGGCTTATATCTTTTTCAATCTCAACCAGAAGGTCTATGTCACTTTCATGTGATACCTTTCTCGAACTACTGAACCAAATAATCCTGCTTTCCTAACCCCATAGCGTTCTAAAATAGGAAGTATTTTCCTTTTTACATCCTCGATTTCATGCTGCACCCTTTTTACATTAAATATCTTTTACAGTTCTATCTATTAAATTTTAGGGAATTATGATTCTAAAAAAGGAAATACGAAAATCTAAAAATACATAATTAAATTGGTTTACCAATACCAAACTACTTAAAGTATTACACATATAAAAATAGTAAGGTGATACTATGGTAAGTGTTACAAAAAAGTATCAGGTAACAATTCCCAAAGAAGTCAGGGAGGATCTTGGAATCAATGCAGGGGACAAAGTAGTCTTTGTAAAGACCAAAGAAGGAAAATGGGTTCTCATGACTGTTGAAGAGTTAACAGATCAAATGGTAGAAGCATCAAAGGACATTGAAGAAACCATTATAGAATCACGGGAAGGTTTCAAAAAGGGAGTCAAAAAGAGTCTCGAATCATTGGGTAAAAGGAATTAACTAAGTAAACTTTTTATCGGTGATTTAATGAAACTGGTTCTTGATACCAATGTATTTAACAGCAAAAAGTTCTGCAAATGGCTTATAAATTCCAGCGAAGAAAAATATCTACCTGCCTTTGCTTATATGGAGTATCTTTACCATAACCTGAAGAAGGGAAATACAGAATCTATGGTGGATGCATTCCTAGAACAGATGAATATATCTGTTGTTCCATTTGGAAGAGATGAAGCAGTAGAAGCTGCCCACAGATCCATTGAAAACTGGGATTTTAGTGAAAACGCTAGAGATTACGCAATAGGAGTCACAGCAATCAAATTAAATGCTAAACTGGTTACAAACAATATTAAGCATTTTAAATGGATGGAAGGTGTAACAACACCTGATGAACTAATTGGAAAATAAAATTAGAAATTTTATGGAGTTAAAAGAAAGATGATAATGTGTAATCATTTTAGAATTCGGGTTCCTTAACAATTAGTAGAAAAACACTTTGTAAAGCTCGATCCTATAATAATTAAGGAGAATTATGATATTTAGTTGATTTTACTCATAAACTTGAGCAATTCTTTATAAAGACATTATCATAGAATAGAAAAAACACATAATTTCATATCAGATAAAACGAACCATTAAGTGATATGATTCGAAACATGTGTATCAATATCAAATTCAACTAATCACCCGTGAAGAAGATGTGATTCATGTTCCACCAACCACCTTTTCTTTTTTATAACCGGAATCAGCATGATTTTATCACCTTTTATCCAGATAACGAGCAATATACCGGGCATAATCATCAAAGTCATCCAGATTGTTCTTCAGTATCTGGGAGATCACAGACGGATCGACCTTAGTGTACATATGCACCAGGATGTTCCTGAGTTTTGCTGCCTCAGAAAATCTTCGGGCAAACTCCTCAGGGATTATCCCCTCTTTTCCAAGCGTAATTATAATGTCCCGATAGTCTTCTGGTTTTTCCAGATTCTCAGAGGAAATGATAACCTCTCCAATATCCAGGGCAGATTCAATAGCCAGTTGAAGATTACGCTCAATAGCAGATTTTAAGAGATAGTTATTTGATAATTTTTCTTCGTCTGTAATTTGTTCCCTTAGAAAATCTACGTATCCCTGCATATTCTTCATTTTCCGGGCAACTTTTTCTTTGGTGTTCATTTGGTCCCTTCAGCCGTTTTCTTAATCAAATTATCAGCCCATCTCCTGTCGTAATATTGGCGGTCCAGGTACCGGGACATGATATAATGTTCCAGGTCCACCTTCAGATCTTCATCCCGGATAAAAAGTGGATAATTCGCCTTGATAATTTCGAAATTAAGTGAAACAGGTGCATCATTCATTATAACCAGATCAAGCCTGTCAGTTCTTAGAATATCCTCCAAGTCAGATATCAAACTGAGTTTAAAATTAAATCTCTCTTTTTCATCAAGTGATTCATCAAGGAAGACGGCCAGGTCCACATCGCTAAGTTTACCCTCCCCTCCTTGGGCTACTGATCCAAAAAGGTAGGCCAGTTCAACCTGATCCTGGTTTTGCAGGAATTCTTTAACTTCATTTTCATACTTCAAAAGAATCACCTTTCACAACAAAGTATATACTCTTGATTATTTATAATTTTAGAGACCGGTTCAAGTCTGAGGCATTATAATAAACCAAGTTCCTCTTTTAATCTAATTTCATCTTCCAGATATTCATCAGGATCATCAAAGACAACCTCCTTGGGATCGAAATGTTCCGGGTCGGATTCTCCTTCAGACCATCCAAAATCTTCAGAATCTTCTGGTGGGCAGGCTCTTTTACCTTTGATGCATACTGGATATTTTACATCAGCTTTTCGGGGAAGGATCTTCTCCAGCAGTATATTATGTTCCCACCAATCGCCGAAGTCATAGACGTAACTTGCTCGTGGGTTTCCTGGTTTTAACCAGTCAGATATATTTGTCTCCCATTCTGGTCTTTCTAACTCTATTTTTCTCCCTGTAAATGGATCCCTGACGTAGAACTCGTGCAGATGTTCACCGCTCCATCCCATGACATTTTGAATGGCCACATGCAGATCATGGAAGTTGTAGGTTTCAGGGACCTGTATCCTGCGCCAGATTGGTGGCCTGGTATCTCTAAGGTCAATCCTGAATTGATAAACCTGTCTAAATTCCTCATTCACAGTCTTTCCTCCTATTAATCTGAAAATTATTTCAATTAGCTCAAACTTTAATCATATTTCCCATTTTTTATTTTGGACAGATCATGCCTTCATTTCCCTTTGAACATAAAGATGTACACAAAATCCAATTTTTCCTCCGGAAGAATGATTATTAAAACCTTCCCAACTTGATAAACCGTCCCTATTTATAACTATCATAGGCTATCTGTATTCTCAGTGGCTTTATCCCACCATTCAAACTCATCAGGAAACTTTCTATAATTTTTTTCAAACCAGTTAGTTAGACTGGAATCATAGTAGCCGCCTTTATTAAACCGTTTTTCAAATTTTTTAAAGCTCATTTTCATTCTAATTGCTAGAATATAATTACGCGCTCCTACATTGTCACCAGGATTTGATTTTAAGAGTTTCCTGAATATATCCAGAGCATCATCTGTTTTTCCAGCTTTCCATAAAGAAATAGCTTTATTCAGAATGGTTCTGATGATATGCCGATTTTCCAGCCATCCCCACTCAAGTAAGTCTGGCCATTCACCTTTCTTATCAGTTATCAGGTTTATTGCCCTCCTATAGGCTTCATCCAGCAATTCCATGGCCTCAGATGGGCGGCCTTCACTCTGTAATATCTGGAAAAGTGTTAAATAGGAGTCAAAAAAATCAGGGTCTTTTTTAATCAGCTTTTCTAATTCCGTTTTTAATTCCACTCTTAATAAGGGAATTCCGCGTTCTTCATGGAGTAGTTTATGGTAATCATCCATCGCTTTATGGTCTCGATCCACGAATTCTCTCTGTTTGGATTGATTGGAGTTTAAATGATCGAATAATGTTGTTTGTTCATGATCATATTCGTTCTCTTGGATCGGAGCATCAGCAAATTTTCTTCTATTCTTCTCCATTAAGGATTGAACCGATTCATTTTGAACCAGTTCCTCAATTGATCTCTTTTTCATTACATCTTCAAGTGTCCCGTCCTCCACCAGTGCCTTGAATGATTCATCTTCCATCATAAGTTCAATGGCAGCTTCAAACATCTTATCCTCGTCATCCATTTGGAAATCCTGCATGTGCTCTTTGGCTTGATCTATTACCTTCAAATCAGTGGTTAAGGTTAATTTAATTCCCAGTCTGGAAGTTACTCCTTCGAGAAAATCGAAAAGTTCTTCTTTTTTAACAATAATTTCGGTTGGTAAGGATTCAGTATTTTCAATATTTTTCTGAAAACTTTCTGTAAAAACAGCAGCCCACTGTTCATGACCTACTACTTCAGTGTTTAAAATTAGGCCTGTATCTTTTTCAGCCCATAAAATTACGTAGGGATAGTAAGGTCTTTCTTCCGGGTCGTCCTGAACAGCCTCATGAAAATAAAAGAAATCAGCTTCCCAGACTCCTTGATGTTCCAGTTTTCTGAGATCTTCTAATGCATCATCATCCACCACTCCCACAGGCACCTCCTCTTCTTCCATATCCATGGGCTCCAACCATTGGTCCCCCCACCTAGAACCATCTTTTTCAGGTACTCTGACTAAAAAATGGTCAAGTAGAGAAGAATCCAGCATTTCCGGGTCCTTCCTAAAACGCTTACAAACATGGATGGCCTGTTGCAGGGCCAGGGTTAAAAATTTTGCCTCTGCACGGTTTAAATACCATGGAAGATGACCAGGTAGGTAACTCCTGAATAATGGCCATGCATTCTGTCCCCTGAATCTCAACCCCAGTTTCCTTATTATTTCATAATCCTGCTCATCTATATAATTCCTGTCTTCAAAGGAAGCCATGAGACATTTTTGATTGAGAAGCTTGACAGGTTCATGGGAAGAAATTTCTTCTCCAGATTGAACTTGTAACAATCCATCCAATCCCTCGCTACCCAAATAAACACCTAAGGCAAAATGTTCACCTGCTCTTCCCGTCACACAACAATAACCAATTTCACCAGTTGCCGGGTTTTGAACACCGAATATATCCGAATCCCACATCCATTCCCAGGGCTTTAATTTCTTAAATTCTATTGCTGCAGAATAAAGATCCTTCCATTCTTCAATAGATGGTGATTTATTTTCCATTTTTAACAATCCCCCTGTTTAAGGGTATTATAAATCAATGGTTAATCAAAAATTACTTTATCCACAACAGTTATATTTCTTTGGGAGACAAGAACGAATGATCATCCCTTTGAAAATACATTTACCTTTAAAATTTATATACTTTGAAAAATATATTTCAAAATGGTGATCTTATGACTTCCACAACAAAAATTTCAAAAGGTTTCCAGACTGTGGTCCCCTCAGAAATAAGAAAAAAGTTTGATGTGGGTCCTGGGGATGTTTTGGAGTGGAAATCCACTAAAAATGGGGCAAAAATTAGATTCCGTAAGAAAGTAACCATTGATGACATATTTGGAATGGTTGATGGACCAGAAACTGATGCTGTGGAACTTAAAAGGAAAGCACAAAGAGGAGAGAAAATTTGATATTTATTGATGCCTCTTTTTTCATTGCAGCCATTAACAAAAATGACCAGTGGCATGAAAAAGCGGGTGAAATCCTTCCAATAATTAAAAAAGAGGAAAAAGTAACTTCAGGATTGATTTTGTCCGAATCTGTAACCCTTATTGGAAGTTTTTATGGTGGTAAAACAGGATTAAAGCTGTTTGATTATATTTTGGATAATCACGAAGTCCGTTATGTAGATAAAGAGCTAAGTTTAAGTGCTATGGAAACATTTCTAAAATTCGATGGAACCTTATCATTTGCAGATTCAGTTTCTGTGGAACTAATGAAAAATTTAGGAATAGAGAGAATAGTTTCTTTTGATTCTGACTTTGATAAAGTCGATGGAATCATGAGAATTCATTGAAAGTTGGGAAAAAAATATTTTAAGAGAATTTTTCTAGAAAATGTTCTAATTAATGCATTAATCAAAACTAATTAAGATGAAAAAACCTTTTTGGGATCGAAATCTTCTCCAAACGCTTATCTCCTTATATCTTTTATAATTCCTAATATATTTTCACGTAATGAATCTAAGGATAGGTTACTCATAAAGTTGAGTAATTAGTTATAAATGAATGCTCATAAAGTTGAGTGAATTATCTTCTTTAATTATTAGTGGAAAAACACTTATTAAACCTCTATCATATAATAATTAAAAAAAGTGAAGTTATAATGGTCGTAGAAGAAATCCACTTAAAAAATGCTCGTGAAAAGGCAGAAACATTATACGAAGCTCTCCAAAAAGATAGATTATCTGTAGTGGGAGATATGGCCTTTAAAGTGGCCGAAGAGGCTATTTTAGCCTTTGGAAGCAGAGAAGATCCCTATGCTACACACAGAAGGAGCCGGACTTTTTACCTTATTAAAACTCACTTCAGCGAGGAACATAGGTCTGTTTAACTATGACGTCATCGATTTTAACAACAGATTAAAACTCACTTCAGCGAGGAACATAGAAAATGTTTTAGTCGGTTGCACAGGATCTATGAGCGGCTGGGCTATGGTGGAGGGAATGGTGAGCTGGTGGAAGAAGCTGTGAGTTGTATGGAGAGAATCGTAAAAAGTGTAGAGAGTGAATTAGATGTTAAAATCTTACCAGAAAAAGTTTCTAGATAGCATCCATCAAAAAACTTTTCATATCGAAGGTTTAGAACTTTTAGTGGCTTATGGAAGCTATGTAAGGGGTGAATTAACTTCCAAATCAGATGCAGACTTTTTTGCCATGTTCCATGACCATGAAAGTCTGAAAAAAGGTGAAGAACTATTATATAATATTTTAACCAAAGAATGTGAGATTGAACTGAAAATTCCTGCATCACTTTATGCAGTTAGTGAAGATGAAGATATTGATAAATCTTTTTTTTATGGTATTCTTACTGAAGGATTTTTAATTACCCCTGCAATCTCTGAATATCTTGTCCGTATTGTTAATCCTGCTCCTAAAGTGCTTTTCACGTATTCTATGGAAGAATTATCTCCTCAAGAGAAAGTGAAGGTGAATCAGATCCTTTATGGTTATTCCCAAAAGAAAAAGGATAAAAGATACACCTATAACGGTATTCTCAAAGATCTCCATGGCAAAAGAGTGCGTTCAGGGATTCTGGTATCTCAAAAATATGAGGAAGAGTTAGAAAGTTTTATGCAAAGCCATAAATTGAATTATCAAAAAAAGGTGGTTTTTGCATAGCAATGGAGAAATTATATGCTCTCTGACTCTGAAAAACAGCTAAGAATCATAGGAACTCAAATCAATTACTATTTCATCTGCAAGACAAAACTCTGGCTTTTCTCTCACCATATCCAGATGGAACAGGAATCTGAACTGGTATCCCTTGGAAAATTACTTCATTCTAAAAGTTATAAAGAAGAAAAAGAGTACACCATTGATAATTTAATAAACATAGATTTTATAAAAAAAGGGGATCACCTCGAACTTCATGAGGTTAAAAAGAGCAAGAAAATGGAGAGGGCTCACGAATACCAGCTTCTATATTACATGTACTATTTAAAACATAAAAAAGGTATCAAAAACATTTCAGGTGTGATAAATTACCCTAAAATAAGAAAAAAATCCACAATAGATATGAATGAATCGAAGGAAGATGAATTAAAAAATATAATTGCAGAAATAAGTTATATACTCGATGGAGATACACCAGAACCTGAAAAAAGAGGGATCTGTCGAAAGTGCGCCTATTATGAGTTTTGCTGGGTTTAAATATGAGGAGAGCAATAATAACTAACAGAATTAAGATCTTACAAAAAATTTAAATATTTAATGTTCTATAAATTGAACACATGTTCGGAAAAATGAACATTCTTTCCAAGCCATCACTCCAGATAATCTGCTTCCTGGGCAGAAGATACCGGGAAGGATACCACACAAGAGAACTGGTAAGAAGGCTTGGGATTGGATTAGGGACTGCAAGCGAATATCTAAGAATGCTGGAGAAAGAGGAGCTGGTTATAAAAGAGGAAAGAGGAAAATTGACCATATACAGTGCAAATATGGAAAATCCTCTCTTAAGGGAGCTCAAAGTAGCTTTCACACTCTTAGAACTTGATGAAATGTTAAAGGATCTCAGGAAATTTTCACAGAAAATAATCCTCTTTGGCAGCTGTGCAGACGGAGAAGACACTGAAGAAAGTGATGTAGACATATTAATCCTCTCTGAGAACAAAAAATTGGTAAATGATGTTATAGATAAACATCAAAGTGAAATTTCCCGTAAGATCTCTTCTATAATTGTTGACGATACAGAATTTAGAACTTTGAGAGATAAGGATAAACCCTTTTATTCTCAAATAAAGAAAGGAATGTTACTCTATGAAATTTCATTTAAAGAAACATAATACCTTTATTAAATCTATTGGGTTTGATAAAAATGGCAAAGGAAAATTATTATCTGATGTCTGATGGAATTTTAAAGAGAAAGGAAAATACGGTTTATTTTATGAATAAGGATGGTAAACGACCTATCCCCATTAACA
This sequence comes from Methanobacteriota archaeon, assembly GCA_016874685.1. Classification (GTDB taxonomy): domain Archaea; phylum Methanobacteriota; class Methanobacteria; order Methanobacteriales; family Methanobacteriaceae; genus VGTM01. The sequence continues at coordinate 5,249 of VGTM01000039.1, read as the reverse complement.
AGATATATTCTATTTATGCCTATGGTTCATTGACCTTCTCCTCCCAGGTGGTGCGACTTCTAGCAAAAGAAGGGGTTCCCATCCACTTCTTCAACTACTATGGATTCTATGCAGGAAGTTTTTATCCCAGAGAAACCCTTCTATCAGGAGATTTGATAATAAAACAGGCAAAACATTATCTTGACCATGAAAAAAGAATTAAAATAGCCAAAAAATTCGTGGAAGGCTCTGGCAGGAACATGGAAAAGGTCCTGTCATATTACAGCATTGAAAATCAGATAGGAAATATACTAGGGGATCTGGAAACCTGTAGCAGGATAACTGATATCATGAATGTTGAAGGAAGAATGCGTGCAGATTATTACACAAAAATGGATCAGATCCTTCCAGAAGGGTTTAAGATGGAGAAAAGAATGAAAAGACCACCAAAAAACATGGTAAATGCACTTATAAGCTTTGGAAACTCGCTTCTATACTCAACCGTCCTAACAGAACTTTATAACACCCAGCTCAATCCCACCATCTCATATCTACACGAGCCATTTGAGAGAAGATACTCCTTGGCCTTGGATCTGAGCGAAATATTCAAACCAATTCTGGTTGACAGACTCATCTTCTACCTCATAAACAAAAGAATGCTCAAAGAAGATGATTTTGAGCGGGATCTGAATTACTGTCTTCTAAATGATGCAGGAAGGAAAATTTTTATAAAAGAATACAATGATAGGCTCAAAAAGACCATAAAACACAGAGATCTCAACAGGAAAGTATCTTATAGAAGACTTATAAGACTCGAAGCTTACAAGCTCATAAAACATCTTCTGGGAACTAAAAAATACACACCATTCATTATATGGTGGTGATTGAACAGTTTTTTTATTCTAATTCGATTTGTTAAATGGTATGAAAGTGATGATGAAGTTAACATGCCTAATTCATGCTTTTGGAAATATAAAAATATCTTGTGGAAAACCTTCTACAACTCATAAATTTTTTGTATAAACAGATCTGTTGTTGGTAGTGAAGAAATTTTAACTACCAGTAACAACAAAATTTGATGTAGCATATGAACTCGAACACTCAGATGGATTTATGAAAATTATGCAATGATGTGTTCAAGCTTGAAAGGCGTTCTATTGAGATTCACTCAGATGGATTTATGAAAGTTATGCAATCCTGAATGGTATCTGCAGAAAGGATTGAGAGAATTGGATGTAGTCAAGTCTAAAAACGACGTGCCAATCAGATTAACAAAAGAGAGATGGTTTCATATTACAGAAGGACAACCAGAGATGGCAGGCTACTATTTCGAAGTTCTTGAAACATTAGAGGAGCCAGATGTAATATATGAAGGCAAAACAGGAGAATACATAGCAGTGAAAGATATAGAGAATGGGAAATATATCGCAGTAATATACAGAGAAGTTGATGGCGATGGATTTGTGATCACTGCCTTCTTAACAAAACGTAAAAAACAACTTGAAAGGAGGCACGAGATATGGAAGCATTTGAGGTAAAAAGAATATTAAACATGGTACCCGAGTTGCTGGGAATGCCAAGTTCAAGAATCTGGACAGATTACGATAAAGAAGCCGATGTTTTATATATTAACTTCAAAAAACCGAGTCATGCAGACGATTCCAAGCTCATGGATGATGATATAATAATCAGATATGAAGAGGGGGAAATTATAGGGATCACCATACTTAATGCGAGTAAAAGAGAGATATGACCTAGAGAATCGATAAGATACATGAATTCATCCATCCATTGACATTAGAATATGGAAAATTTATATCAGTCAATTCGTCTCTGAAGAAAATCTTAAAGACACTGAATGGCCCTTACATTTTCATATCCAATGAAGGGATAAAGGTATGAAAGAAAAATTATGTTAAAAATTAAGTCGTTGATAAAATGTACTTGATAATCGTCTATGACATCAAGGTTGAACGGGTAAACAAAGTCAAAGGATTCTTGAGAACACACCTTCACTGGATTCAGAATTCTGTCTTTGAAGGAGAAGTTACAAAAAGTGAGCTTGAAAAGATTAAAGCAGGTTTAAATGACATAATAAACAAAAATGAAGATTCTGTGATAATATACACATTCAGAAGTCAAAAAGCATTTAAAAGGAAAGTTTTAGGCATTGAAAAAGCACCTATTGATGGAATACTTTGATTTATTAATTTTAATTCGAATTTAACATTTTTTATTCTAATTTTTAGCTTGAAGATTGATTATAGTTAGGTCGTCTATCTGCAGATTTTGCAGTAATAATTCCGGTTTATAAAATATTATGAGATGTTTAAATAATGTATGGATTGTTTAGGTAAACTTATTTGTTCCAGGGCAACTTTTTAATGCTATAAATAGATAAATCAATTATTTCGCCTATTTTTTCCTTAAAAAAATTGTAGTTAAAGCGGCGCCGATCCTTATAAATAAATTGAAAAACCATAGATGGAAAAAATTAAGTATCTTATGGACAAGATTATAAGATGTATTCGGGAAAATAAGGCAAATTTCCCGCCTGTTAAAATCAGATCAAATTGAGATTGAAATGTGCATCGTTAAGCCAGCTGTGAGCGGATCGTACGCTTGTTGTTAAAATCAGATCAAATTGAGATTGAAATCAGTCATAGTTTTGTATTGTTATATTATTTAGTTTTCGTTAAAATCAGATCAAATTGAGATTGAAATAGCCTCAGTAAAGAAGAATTAAAACAATTGAACTAGTTAAAATCAGATCAAATTGAGATTGAAATAGGATTGATGGTTGGGGCATCCTAGCCGGTTTTACGTTAAAATCAGATCAAATTGAGATTGAAATTGATTTCAGCTTAATGTTAAGTAGATGAGACATAACGTTAAAATCAGATCAAATTGAGATTGAAATAAAACAACACCTCTTAATCGTTTTGTGGTACTAAAAGTTAAAATCAGATCAAATTGAGATTGAAATAAATCAAATTTATGAATTCCTGATGATGCTCCAGGGTTAAAATCAGATCAAATTGAGATTGAAATAGGTGTAAAGTAGTAATACATAAATCATAGTAGGTGGTTAAAATCAGATCAAATTGAGATTGAAATTATTCAAGGAGTCACTATCAACGATGAGTGATCGTTGTTAAAATCAGATCAAATTGAGATTGAAATACCGTCGCATCTCATATCTTTAGTTATTTTACATGTTGTTAAAATCAGATCAAATTGAGATTGAAATATCACTTTCTATCTGTTGTGTACTACCAAAATCGAGTTAAAATCAGATCAAATTGAGATTGAAATTACGCCGTTAAAGCTGCTATATAATCTACTTCATTGTTAAAATCAGATCAAATTGAGATTGAAATATATGTTTTACCGCATTTTTCCCATCCCTGATAAGTGTTAAAATCAGATCAAATTGAGATTGAAATCCCCAAAAGTGATGTCCAGTGAAACTTGATTTCACCGTTAAAATCAGATCAAATTGAGATTGAAATTGATAATGAGCTATAAGTAAATGATTAGTAAGAGGTGTTAAAATCAGATCAAATTGAGATTGAAATAAATTTCAATGAAATCCCGTGCAAATCATTGTTTTCGTTAAAATCAGATCAAATTGAGATTGAAATGAAGAAACGAAAGAGGACGGGCCATGATCGACCCTCGTTAAAATCAGATCAAATTGAGATTGAAATTAGATATCAATCTGATTTATGGGTAAGGGTTCAACTATGTTAAAATCAGATCAAATTGAGATTGAAATAAAGTCTCTATATTTTCCTGTTTTAGCTTTTTTTCCGTTAAAATCAGATCAAATTGAGATTGAAATCCAGGAGGGATCATGCCCAGGCATGACTGCTATAATAGTTAAAATCAGATCAAATTGAGATTGAAATCTTTTTTTTGTTGTAGTCGTGGTATGATGTGTTTTTGTTAAAATCAGATCAAATTGAGATTGAAATGGCGTCAATACATGCACCTGTGGCGCCAACTTTGCAAGTTAAAATCAGATCAAATTGAGATTGAAATGATTATTCGATGAAAGGTGGATGTAAAGGAAGCCGTTGTTAAAATCAGATCAAATTGAGATTGAAATATCGTAAGCTTTTATTGTTATATTATTTAGTTTTCGGTTAAAATCAGATCAAATTGAGATTGAAATACCTCTTTATTTTGTTTTGATGATACATTTAACGTCGTTAAAATCAGATCAAATTGAGATTGAAATTTGTGTTGAAAGGGCTAGTTTTTCAACTGGAAAATGGGTTAAAATCAGATCAAATTGAGATTGAAATAAAACTCATTTGGTAACTGCCAACCACCTGTTCCTGGGTTAAAATCAGATCAAATTGAGATTGAAATTGATGTCACCTTTACCAACTAAGCATTTCCATTTCGGTTAAAATCAGATCAAATTGAGATTGAAATGAAAATTGATCTAGGAAGCTTTGAAGAGTTAGTGAATGTTAAAATCAGATCAAATTGAGATTGAAATTTCTTTTTTGCAAGGTCTGAGGTACGTTCAATACTGTTAAAATCAGATCAAATTGAGATTGAAATATATGCGGTTCCTGCTTTGCTGCTTTGCCGGAGACGTTAAAATCAGATCAAATTGAGATTGAAATATCCTAATAAAACATTTTATAGACATTTACGGTATTGGTTAAAATCAGATCAAATTGAGATTGAAATTATTAGTACGGCCTAATTGACATTTCTTACCCATAAACGTTAAAATCAGATCAAATTGAGATTGAAATATAATTCCCATCGTATTTGGAACAATATCAGTACATGTTAAAATCAGATCAAATTGAGATTGAAATGAATGTAAGGATATAAGAGAATATAATGACCCCGCGTTAAAATCAGATCAAATTGAGATTGAAATGAAATTTTTCGCTATCCTTTCTGGTAGTATGGCTCTTGTTAAAATCAGATCAAATTGAGATTGAAATATATCCCTGAGACGTCCGTTCACGAATCTTTCTATCGTTAAAATCAGATCAAATTGAGATTGAAATTTAAAGATGCGTAGCACAAGTAATCCTGGTGGTGTGGGTTAAAATCAGATCAAATTGAGATTGAAATTATAACATTGTAACATATCAGACAGTTGATATACACGGTTAAAATCAGATCAAATTGAGATTGAAATCAACAATCACACTAGACCGTATAGCTGTCAATGTGACGTTAAAATCAGATCAAATTGAGATTGAAATAGAGAAAAAGAATGCAACTGAAGAGTCAAT
>VGTM01000038.1 GCA_016874685.1 Methanobacteriota archaeon | reverse complement strand
CAGCTAAAGGCTGTTATGGACAGAACCCGGGCTATGGGGGCAGAAAACTACGATTTTTTGAGGTATAAAGTGGGAATGGCTATTGCTGTTGGTGGAGACCGAATTGGAGGTCAGGAACTTGCAATACAGCAAATAATTACATATTATGTTTTAACCGGCGCTATACCCATAAGTGGAGGTTCTTTCGGTGCCAATATTGGGGCAAGTTTCTGGTCAAAAGACACCCTTAATGGAGTAAAAGAAGATGAAGAAGGATTTAGAAGCCTTAGAAAGACCGTTAAAAGGTTTTCAAAGTTTTTAAAGAATTATGAAATAAAAGAATAAATTACAGATACTTCTGATTATTTTTGTTTTATGTAATTAGAAAAGAGTTATAATCATACCCAATCAATACCTAATTCTGCAATCTTTAAATAAATTGATTTATATTTGTATATAATCAATCTATTAGATATTTAAGAAAAAATATTTCAAAAATAGATTTAGATAAGGGATTTAGATAATTTTAAATCATAACTTTATAAACTAACAATTTAAATCAATAGTTACGATTTTCTGGTGATCCAATGGGAACCTTAAAACCGAAAGAAAATAGTTTAGATTATGATAACACCAAAATTGGTGTTAATTTAAATGGAACTTCCAAATTGGTCAGGGGAAGTTTCATGATGATGGTTAGCTACCTAGTATTCCGGGCGGGAGGCTATGTTTATCGTGTTCTAATGAGTAGAATGCTTGGACCGGATGGATACGGTCTTTTAGGTCTTACAATCCCGTTTCAGGGTATATTTCAAATATTGTCTGCCGGAGGATTGCCACCAGCCATTGCAAAATACGTAGCACAACATCATGCCCTTGGCGAAGATGATATGGCCAGACAGGTGGTTTTCACATCATTGAAGCTCATGGTGTTTTTGGGGATCACCTTTAGTCTAGTAATGTTTTTTTCTGCAGATTGGATAGCAAACAGCATCTTCCATAAACCTGGCGCAGCCCTTCCACTCCAAGCTGTTTCACTTATAACTCCTTTCAGTGTTATAGTAGGTGCATTTAGAGGTGCTTTTCAGGGTTTATACAAAATGGAATACATTGTTGCAACCCGTGCAGTTGAACAGATATTTATGATAACCTCGGCTGTTGTTCTTGTGGCCATTGGATTTTATGCTGCAGGAGCTGTTATAGGGACTGGATTTGGATTTATGGCATCTGCAGGATCTGCTGTTATTATATTCAGAAAGTATATGTGGAAGTATTTCCCAGAACCTGATCCTGAAAACAAATTGAGTTTTAGAGAGGAATTAGGACTCGTTAGAAAGCTTTTAGCATTTTCAATTCCAGTTATAATAACCGCACTTTCTGAAATGGCTATATATGATATAAGTACCTTCGTTATAGGCGTATACATGGCTGCAAAGTATGTAGGCTATTATACGGTTGCTGATCCTGTTGCAAGGTTGCCGTTGGTAATTTCATTAGCTGTAGCAACAGCAGTACTTCCAGGTGCATCAGAAGCATCCAGTTTGAAAGATAAAAGGCTTCTTAAAAATTATATAATCCAATCATATCGCTATGTTATTTTAATGGTGCTTCCCATCTGCGTGGGGATAGCAATATTCTCAAACCCAGTTCTAAGTATACTCTTTGGCTCCAATTATGTGTACGGTGCAGATGCTCTAAAAATTCTCGTGATAGGGATGACTTTTTACACACTTTTTATGGTATCTGCCAGCATATCACAAGGAATTGGGCATCCAAGACTCCCCATGATCATTCTAATTGGGGGTACCGTTATAAATCTTGTACTTAACCTTATAATGGTACCTTTGTATGGAATTTTGGGTGCTGCTATTGCAACCACAGCAGCTGCATTTTTAATAATGGTGGCCATAGTCTGGAAAACTTTCAAAATAACTGAGGTGAAACCTCCTTATCTCAGTTTTGCTAAAATAACATTTGCATCAGTTATTATGGCTCTTCCACTGATTTTTATTCCTAAAACAGAAATTGGATTTGTTATGGCTCTCATAATTGCCCCTGTTGTGTATTTATTTGCATTCACATTTCTGGGAGGATTTGAAATGAGAGATGTGAGAATGCTAAGAAGAATCGAGAGAAGATTAGGGCCACTGGCTGGAATTTTTGAAAAATTGGTTAATTTCATTGAGAAAAACACAAAAGAATAGACAATTTTGTCAAGAAACTGGTTAGTTTTTTCTAAAAAAGGGTGTTAACGTGATTTATACTTACGATCAAATCTTCGCACGGATTTAACAATGTAAGGTTCGCATTTATCTAACTCGGTTAAAAGACAGCCCCGGATGGTTTCAGTGTCGATCTTCTCTTTTCCTCCTAACTTTTGGGTGATGTTGGAGTAAACCTCATCTAAGATATCTTTTTTTTCTTCGACGGTGTAACCGGCATCGATGGTTGCCTTCTGCAGTGTTCCTTTGATTTTATCCGGATTAAAATCTTCTATCGTGCCTCTTCTTTTTATTACCTTGATCATGGTGCCTCCCTTTCTTATACTATTTATTCTACCCTGATTTTAGTTTGTATTTCCCTCGTTTAATAAGTTCCCATATAAAAATAAAATTTGTTTATACATAATGATCGTGGGGATTAAATGCCAGATTTAAAAATTTTCTTGGTGGAGCATGATGCTATTGAGGCCATGGATATTAAGCGAACCTTGGAATCATTTCATATGAAGTTTCATACATTGCTTGAAATACAATCAGAATTAAATAAAATTGAAACAATTAAAACTCCGCTTGAGAAAATTAGTTTAAGTTTAACAGATTTAGGGAATATGCAAGACCTTGGTTTTCAAACCTTAAACAATGAAATAACCAGACTTGCCGGCGAAATCAAGATGAATGTAATTCCAATGTTGCCTGAAACGAGCGATACTCAGACACTCATTGAGGAATTAGAGGATTTAAAACAGCCCGAAGGAGAAATCTGGTTCCATCGTGTAGCTGCTATTTCCTCTATTATAGCCTCTTACTTACATTCATTTGAGTTAGCAGATAAGATAAAGTTTTGCTTTTTTATTCAAGAAAGGCATTCGTATGAAGAAGAAGAGTTTTGTAAAGGCTAAAAGAAAGATTTAAATTAATTTAGAGAAAATGTCAACTGTTAAAATACAAGTAATCGCTGAACATTTGGAGAATTTAGTGATCGAATGGAAGATAAATTTAGAAAGTGGTTTAATAGAGTATATATTCTCTATTCATTATTTTAAGTATGAAATGCCCATTATTGGGTGTACCTATCCAAGTTTCATCTATTGATTATGAAACCGATGTTAGGGTATTTAAATGTGTTGTAACAGGTCGTTGGGTAACTGATTATAAAGTTAAATATGAATTTATTGAGTTATTTTCTGGAGATATTTCAGGGGATAGAAAATTAAAAATAGATTTAAGTAGTATGTTATTAGGATTATGTAATGAATTAATTCTACAAATAAAGGTCTCAAACAAAATAAATAAAAATTATGTTCTCTGATTTTAATTATGCTATAATAAATCCTTTTTATGAAACAACCGAGTTCATAGTAACTGTTATAGCACATTTTGCTTATTTTATCAGGAAATTTGATATAGATGCTTCAAAATACAATTTTAAAACAGGCAAAAAGACAGGAAAAGTGATCAATATAATTTCTAAAAGAGATGGTGATTTAATAACAACCAATTTAAAGACTTAACAGAACCCGAATAACAAGTCAATGTCCATTTATCAGCAACAAGACCGCCTCCATTTATAGGACTGTCAAGAGAAGCATTTTGGACCATAATTGTTCTAATAAGGGTATTATTATTTCTTGTCCCTTAATATTTGCAATATTGGAAATTATAAAAATAATAATTACCAGATGAAATTTATATTAAAAATGAAAGAAATCACCCATATTACACCGTTTATTACATCATCATATCTAAAAAAGCCAAAAATTTAATTTATGAAAAAATACTAACTTAGAATGTTAGATAATCAGAAATTTTATATCAATACGAAGAGAACTTAAAAATCAATGCTAATGTAACTTACACATATTACTTAAAACTTTCACTTAAATCTAAGAGATTTTTGAAAAACCTCTAAAATTGAGTGAGGATAAAAGTTATAATTTAGTTATTACTATGAAATATGGCCTTACCATCGTTTATATCATTAAAAGGGCACTGAAACAATTTAATAAAAATCATAAATGATTAAAAATAATAATACAAATCAGCAAATAAAGGTTAATCAAAATTCTCCTAATTAAAAAAACTATCAAAAAATAGACAAATTAGTCAAGAAACTGGTTAAATTTATAGAAAGGTATGCAACATAAAATCAAACAGACAATTGTGGAGATATATTTTGTATTTTAAAAAAACATAGATGTAATTAAACAGAAGATTAGTCTCAGACTTTGATAAAGAAAAAAACTAATAAAAAATTTCAATAACGGTTGTAAAATTAGAAAAATTGTTATAAGTTATAAGTTCTAACAAGTATAAGTTATAAGTTATAACTCAATGGAAATTAAAATGAAGATCATAATAGATAAAAAAAAATGCAGTGGATGTGGAACTTGTAAAATTGAATGTCCAAAAGGAGGTAAGATATGGAGCATAAATCGGAGAAGTGGAAAAGCTAAGCCTTCAAATCTAGAATTTTGCCACCTATGCACCATATGTGCATCTAAATGCCCAGAATATGCTATAAAAATAATCAGAGATGATAATTATGGAAAAAAGGAAGAAAAAAATGGAGAGGAAAACCTCAGAGACTGATATTGAAATTTCACTCAACATAGATGGGGAAGGCCAGTATGATATAAACACTGGAATCGAATTTTTCGACCATATGCTGGAATCATTCAGCAAACACGGATTCCTTGACCTGGAAGTGAAAGCCAAGGGAGACACCACTGTAGATGACCACCACACTATTGAAGACGTAGGTATACTCCTTGGAGAAGTTTTTAAAGAAGTTATTGGGGATAAAAAGGGAATAAAGCGCATGTCACATGCTATAGTTCCCATGGATGATGCTCTGGCAACTGTCGCAGTTGATATAAGTGGTAGAAGTTATTCTGTCCTAAATCTAAAATTTAAAAAACCAAAAGTAGGTGATTTGAGCACAGAGAACGTGGAACACTTCTTTGAATCCTTTGCAAACAGCGCCAAGATAAACATCAATGCAGAGGTTGAAGGAGAGAATGACCACCACAAGATAGAAGCCCTGTTTAAAGCGTTTGCTAAAGCCCTTAAGGATGCTTCTCGTGTTAAACATGATAAGATACCAAGTACTAAAGGCTCACTTTAAATTTAAAGATTATAAGACATTTTAAGCCATGAATAAAGAGATTAAAAACGGCAAAGAAGAATTAAAGAATTTATTAAAAAAAAGCTTGGAAGAATATAGAATTAAGAAAATAAAAATGAAAAATAATGTAATTATTATAAAATATGCAAATTAGACTTAATGGATTTATTAACTTTTCAGAATATAACGTCCCGATCTAAAAGCCATTAATTAATCAATGATAACTAAATCAAATTCCTATAACGCTGTATAACATTTGAAACAGCAGCATTTTTAATTAATTCATGTATAAATTTAATGTCAGATTCCGTCCACTTTAAAAGCTGCTCTAAATCGTGAAAAGTATAATCCTCATCTTTATCTACTTTTTGCTGAATTACTGGCATTTCACCTAAATTAACTGGTTTAATCCCTTTAATAACTGATTCAGCAATTTCATTAATAGAATCACTGAGAAATTGGCCCAAAAGGGATAGAACTGGAAATGAACGCATATCTCTCTCAAGGAGTGCAGCTATACCTGTCACATCTGCCGCCAGTTTTTGATTTGCAGCCAGAATATCTTGATATGATTCTACATCTTCATTAACATCCCTAAAAGAATCTTGAAGCTTTTTTATGGCTGCTTCCAAATTATTATGTTCTAAAATAAGATTTTTAAACTTTTTAACTGTATTAGCATGATTATATTTATTATAGGGCATGAAAACTGACTTTATATAACTACCATTTGCCTTGAGGGTTTTAGCAAGTTGGACAGGTAAATTAACTGTTACTCTGCTTGGCAATATCACATAAGCAAATATGAAAGCAATTATCCCCCCTATAAAAATATCCAACAACCGAGCCACAGCATTTTCAAATACTGTGCCTGTAGGCCATATTAAAACCACAAAAATTGTTAAAGCCATTACAGAAGGACCAATAAAGTTAGGTAAAAACAGTCTAAAGAAAAAGAGCATTAAAAACGCCAACCAGATAAAGACATGATGTGGGAATAAAATGCCCAAAATGATTGCAACAATTATACCTAAAACGTTGAAGAATACCCTTAAAAGCATGTTATCCATTGTACTGGATATATCCGGCTTAATTATTATTAGAACTCCCATGGCCACCCATATAGCATCCCTGTTATGTGTTAAATGGACAAATAGAAGAGCAACTGTCATTGCTAGGCTAAAACGCAGAGCATGGCGAATGTACATATTATTCAGATTAAAATTTGCTTCCAGAGTTTCTCGAAAAGAGGTTTCGGGAGATATTTTTAAGTTTTCAGATTTTTTTGAAGGTAAATCTATTTTTTTAAGAATATTATTTGCCCCCCTTAAAAGAGAAATAAAATTACGTGAAATATCAGTGCCCACATTTAAATCACTTATTTTGCCCAATTTTGCTTTAGTTTCAATTTCTTTAAATTCATGTTCTAAATTAGATAAATCTACAGTATTTCGTGAATGTATAATGTGATCTGCGGTTTTTAAACTTGTCTCATCAACGCTTTTCAGGAATTTAGTTAAAACGTCGCGTAATTCTTCTGATAGATGGGAAAGAATCATCTCAGCATATCCCCTGAAACCTTTAAAATAAAGTCCTGCACGGAATAGCTGGAAGAGTTGGGGTTTAAGGGGAATGTCAGTTAGTGCCCTTTGAGTGGCAATGACATTTCTTAATGGATTTTGAGGAATGAAACCTGCAGAAAGCATTTTTCGGATATCGGTGTTTCTATGCCATATTTTTGGGATTAAAATCAAAGAAGCCACCAGGAAAGCAAAAATACAGTATAATGGCCATTCAAAGATAGTGGACTGATTATTTATTATTATTGTTGCTGAAAAATAAGATGCGAATAATATAAATCCAAAAAATCCATCTGATTCTCCAAATATGTACATAGAAAGTGTAAAAAATGCCCATAGAACCGTGAAAAAGATGAAAATTGGAAGCCCTGACAGTGCTAGATAAGCGCACATATAGGCCAGGGAAATCATAATGGCCCCCAACACGCCCAGTGGAATAATTTTACGAATAGGAAGAGGATTATCTAATATAATTGCAGCCATTAGTGATGTAATCATTATAGCCTTTATACCATTGTCTAATCCTAAAAATTTAGCTAAAATGGCGGCTAAGATCATTACTAAAATTGTTTTAAGTGCAGCTGTCCATTGAAGACCACCTGTAGGCTTTGAAAGTTTTATAAGTCTCCTTATAAGTCCCACTTTTTCCACCTTTAACCCCCTTAACAATGCTTATAAAATAGTTAGAATTCCTACCTACTTTGTCAATTCCCTATAATGAATTTTCCTCCATAAATTACTGTATGATAAGTTTTAGGATAATTAATTAATGATAAGAAACAAAATGAAGAAAAGGAGGTTAAAAATTGAAAGCTTTAGTAGCATGTTATTCATTCACTGGAAACACCCTTAAAGTAGCTCATGAATTGCAAGAACAGTTAGGTGCAGATTTCACCCGAATAGAGCCCGTAAAAGATAAATGGTACCTTTTTAAGGCCATTGATGCATTCAGAGAGAAGAAATGGCCCATTAAACCCTGTATCAGTGACATCACAGATTATGACCTACTGGTGGTTTGCAGTCCAGTATGGTCTGGTAGAACCCCTCCAGGAGTAAACCAGTACATGGATGAGCTTCAGAATGTGGAAGGTAAAAAATTCGCTGTTCTGGTTACCATGGGAGGTAATCCCGGCCAATTAGCCCCAACACAGATAAAAAATAGCTTGACAGATAAAGAAATGGAATTCGTGACTGAAATTGGAATAAAGCAAGAATCTGTTCAAAGTGGCGAATATGTTGCTATGCTGGATGATTTTATCAATGAATTGATTTAAATCATCTATTTATCTTAAAATTATTTTTTAATTATTATCTTTTAATATTAAAATTTTTAAATAAAAATAGATAATTAAAGAGCTACAACCAATAAACGAATTACCAGATTACTAAGAAAAGAAATGGGGAGAATAGGATGGAATTTTTTGAATTAATCAAAAAGAGGTATAGTGTAAGAGCGTATAAACCCGAAATGGTTGGAGATGAAAAATTAGGAGCTGTACTTGAAGCAGCAAGACTTGCACCAACAGCAGTGAATTATCAGCCATTCCATTTGATTGTGATAAAGACAGCGGGGCGTGAAGACGAATTGAAACGTATCTATCATGCTGACTGGTTCTGTGAAGCCCCTTTAGTAATCTGTGTGTGCACATTGCCCAATAAGGCCTGGACCCGCAGAGATGGTAAGAATTTCGCTGATGTTGATGGAACAATCGTCATGGATCACATGATCCTGGCAGCAACAAGTTTAGGGCTTGGAACATGCTGGATCGGTGCTTTCGACGCTGAAGCAGCAAGGGAACTTTTAGAACTACCAGATGATGTTGAACCTCTTGTATTTACACCGCTTGGATATCCTGCAGATGAAGCTGGAGTAAAAAGTCGTAAGGAATTGTCTGAACTTGTTAGATATGAAAGTTGGTAAAATAGCAAAGTAAAAAATAAATAAAATCGTGAATTTTATCTAACTCGATTAATTAAACCGTTCTTATGTGACATTCCATCTCTGCATGCTTGCAGCTTCAAAGAATCTTTCGATTAGGTTTTCTATCATGTATGCACCTGTAATCTTATTTGATAGTAAAAATTATTCTTAAAACTTTAAAAATCTCAAGTAGGTTATAAACAATACATATTATCTATCAGATATATAAATTATTAAAAATTTTAAAAATCATAAGAAGTGAGTCCATGGCAAATTTATTCTGGAAAACTAAAGAAGATACTAAAAGTTTATTATCAAAGCCATTTAAAACAGAAGAAGAATTTGAAAAAATTGTTTTTGATACTCAAGAAATATTAGAAGATATATTCCTAATTAAAAGGCAGATAAGAGGAGGAAACAAGTCTGGTATTCCAGACATAGTGGGTGTTGATTATGACGGAAACATTTGCATAGTTGAAATGAAAAATGTGGATGTTAATTCTTCTATTATTCCTCAGGTCCTTGAATACGCTATTTGGGCTGAAACAAATCCTGATGGGATAAAGAATCTATGGTTAGAATGTGAAGAGAAACCCGATGAATTATCGATTAGTTGGGATGATTTCCAGGTAAGAATTATTATAATTGCTCCAAATATCTTAAAATCCACTTTAGATTTTGTCAATAAAATTAATTATCATGTAGACTTGATTGAAGTAAAGAGATGGGTTGATGAAGAAAATCAATTTTTATTAGTAAATAAGTTGGAAAAAGAAAAACAAGGAAAAATAACTGTCATAAAAGGGTTACAAACATATGATTTAAATTTTTACAAAAAAGAATACAATAAAAATAGTGCAAAAGAATTTATAAGATATGTAAAAGAAGTAGAGTCAATAATTAAAAAAAATAGATGGTCTTTGGACACTAAATATAATAAACATTACGTTTCATTTAAAGCAGGCTTTTTTAATGCCTTTGGAATTAAATGGATAGGTACAAAAACTTTCGCATTTTTCTTCAAGTTAGATGAAGATGAGGTTAAAAATTTGGATGTCAAAACTGAAATAACAAAATATGATGCGCAATGGAAAGAAGCTATTTATTACATTGATCCTAGTAAAACTGTAACAAAAGATTTGAAACCTTTATTTGAAGCTTCTTATAAAAAATTGACTGGTCAGTAAGTTTTTAAATAATTTATTTTTAAAACTTATAATCTAATATTCTAAAAATTTAATTGAATATATTATTCTTTTAAGGTATTAACGGTGAAAAATTTTTATTTTATTTTTTAGATTCATTATTATATTATCTAAAAATAAATAAAAAAGTATAAAACCGATGATAAGATAAAATAGAATAAGAAATATTTGATAAAATGTATTTAATGTGATATAATGCGTATTCTTATAGACACAAACATATTCATCTATAGAGAGAACCACAAAATCCTATCGAATAATTTACAAAAATTATTAAATGTTTTAAATAATTTGGGACATCAAATAATAGTTCATCCACTTTCTAAAATTGAAATAGAAAAAGATAAAGATGAAAAACGAAAGAAAATCGCTTTATCCAAAATTTCTACTTACCTCCTATTAGAAATGGCCCCTTCTCCAGATAAAGATCACAAATTTCTAAATATAGTACAAAAGCCATCTAATAGACACGATTACGTGGACAATAACATTATTTATTCTGCTTATAGGAATGCTGTTAGTTTCCTTATTACAGAAGATAAAGATCTCCATAAAAAAGCTATTAAATTAAACATACAGGATAGAGTGCTTTCAATCGAAGATGCCTTAACTATTTTTGAATATAGTCGCTATCCAACACCCCCACCTTCTATTAAAAAAGAAAAAGTTTATAATCTGGATATAAATGATAAAATCTTTGATTCTCTAAAAGAAGAATATCCTGAATTTGGTGAATGGTTTGAAAAGATTTCTAAGGAAGGTAGAGATTGTTTAGTTCATTATAATAAAGATGGAACCATGGGTGCAGTTCTGATTTATAAAATTGAAAATGAACCTGTTGATGCGGGATCTATTTTACCTGCAAAAGAAAGACTTAAAATTTCAACACTTAAAGTTTCCAGTACAGGAAACAAAATAGGAGAACTTTTTATAAGACTATCAACTGAATATTCAAGTAGAATGGGTCTCAAAGAAATATATTTAACCCATTTTACTAAACCTGATGATTATTTAGTTTATTTGATAGAAGAATATGGTTTCATCAAGGTAGGAAGGAATAATAGAGGGGAAGATGTTTTCATTAAAGAGCTTTCACCTGATAAAGGAGCTATTGTATATTCAGACCCTGTAAAACTTTCTAAGATTTTTTATCCACAGTTTTTTGATGGTAAAACAATAAAGAAGTTTATAGTGCCGATACTTCCTGAATATCATGAAAAGTTATTCATAGACACAGAAAGGCAATCTACTTTAAATGAACATTCAGGAGGATTCATTGTGGAAGGTAACGCCATAAAAAAGGCTTACCTTAGCCATTCGAATATTAAAAAAATCGCGCCAGGAGATCTTCTGTTATTCTATCGGTCAAGAGATTCCCAAGAAATCACAGGTATAGGTGTTGTTGAACAAACAATACCCGATCTAAATGATGTAGACGATATCATGAAATATGTTGGAAAAAGGACTGTTTATTCTCCACAAGAAATTGAAAAAATTGCGGAAAGTACCACACTAGTTATATTATTCATATACAGCTGTTATTTACCTGTTCCTGTGTCCCTGAGAAAATTAAAAGCTTTAAAAATTTTAAAGACAGCTCCTCAATCTATACAAGAATTATCTCATGAAAATTATCTCTTATTGAAGAAAGCGGGTGGTATTGATGAAAGTTTTACTGTCAATTAAGCCAAAGTACGTGGAAGAAATAATAAATGGGAATAAAAAATATGAGTTTCGTAAAACCAGCTTTCGAAGAAAAGATGAGCTAGAAGAGATTTTTATTTATTCCACCTCCCCCGTAAAAAAGATTGTGGGATATTTTAAATTCAAAAAAATCATAGAAGACCATCCGAAAAACTTATGGAAAAATTTCAAGGAATTTTCAGGAATTGATGAATTTGAATTTTTCAACTATTTTAAGGGCAAAGATAATGGATTCGCAATTGAAATCAAAGAACTAAAATTATTTAATAAACCGATTGATCCTGGAGTTCTTATTCCAAATTTCATCCCTCCACAGTCATTCCGCTACATCGAGAAAAATTGGACAGAATTAGATAAAGAAGAAAAGGAAGAAAATCGATTGAATTTATTCATTAATTAATTTTATTTAAAAAAAAGTGTTTATTGTAAAGTATTTCCGCATAATATTGATTTGCCCCCTTTTCATCTAAATACGTTGCCTAAATCCTCTCTTCTGTTCCAGAACAATATCACTATCAGGATTGATGCAGCTATTACAAGCACAGGTAATCCTGAAAAAACATCAGATGATTGTACTGTTATTATTGAGGGTAAACCCCCAAGCCCAGAATCTGTAGAATTATAAATCAAAGCAATGAACATGTTGTTTGCAATATGCACCCCCATAACCGTTTCAATACCATTTTCCCCTATAGCTATTATACCCAGCATCAACCCCAGAATAAAGGTTGAAATCACTATACCACTACTCATAATCAGATTAGTGCCATTAAATAGGTGAATAACAGCAAAAATAGCTGAAGTAGCCATTATAAGTATTATTGGCTTTTTTGATAGCAGCCCAATGCCCTGCATCAGGTATCCACGGAAAAATATCTCTTCAAAGGATGCCTGCATTGGAAATACAAGAAAACTTAGGATTAAGAGGATTCCGAATGTATTTGGACTAAAAGTAATCACGTACCCCCCAGGATTAAGGATCATGTCCAAAAGCGAAAATAATGCAAGAATAGCAAGCCATAACCCTGCCCCTTTTAATATTCTCATCCAATTGACCTTAGATCCCGTGTTTATAAGAGATATGAATCTTTTTTTGTGAATAACACGCATGCAAATGTAAAATATTAAAAATGAAAGTGCATAAACTATACCCAGTAACAAAATGAGGAACATTGGATTTGAAAAAGGATTTGAGATGGCTGATAATATCTGTTCCATTTGGATAGTTGGTTGCACATCACCGGCCATTAAATAAACCAGACTATATATTAATAAAAAAATACCGATAAAAAGTCCAGCTATTATGGGAGCCACTATAAATGACATTATAGATGTTAAAAGGTATCTCCACCAGTTATTTTTACCCTCATATGCATTATCTAAAAATGGTATTCGAGACATAAATTTACTCCATCTTTATTTTTAATATATTATTTTAATTTGCAATTTTTTAAATAAACTTATAGAATATAATCATTTACAAAATATGATTTATACAATAATTATTTCAGAATTAATATAGTATAACCACTAAATTCTTTAAAAGAATAAAAAAATAATAAAAATGGTTTATTTTCATGCTTTTTCTATGTATGCTGCTTTGATAGCGGGTAAATTTTTGTTTGCCAATTCTTGGGATGCTTGAGTTCCTACAGGAAATTCATATACTCCATATACTGTAATTATATCGCCTTCTTTGAATGGTATGGTTGATGAGTAACTGACAAGAATGTAAGGGTCGGGTGAGAGTTCTGGAACTTTAAGTACTATAGTTGTTCTTTTTTTGTCAAATTGTACATATTCTTCCTTTTTTTGTATTTGACCTTTTACTTTAACTTTTTGACCATTAAAAGATTTAAAATCCTTCGATACTTGAGATAGGTTAAGTTCACTGCAAGTTTTTTTATATTCTGAAATATTATCTCCAGTAACAGTAGGTACATAAAAATCGCTCTCCTTGCCTTCAAAGGATAATCCAAAGATTTGAATATAACTTATAAAAGCTACCGCCGCAATAATTAGCAGTGCAACTAGAATTTTCGTTTTCTTCTCCATTGTATCATATATATCTTTTATATCCAGGATGTTGTCTATTTTGATTATTATGTTGCATTTCTTCATCTGTCAAAGTTTTACTGTTATTTGCCTACATAAACAATTTTTTTAAATAAAAAATGTAAAAAGAAGTGATAATCCAGCTTTTTTTCTCGAAAAAAGTTTCTAAACATTTGTCCTGTTCCTCATGGGAAATAAGTTCAGACTTTTTCAATGTATACTGCATTAATGGATGGTACCATAACAGCTGGTTTTTCATTTTCAATTAATGAAAGACGACTGTACTCCCCATAGACCTCTAGTTTGTCCCCTTCTTTGTAGGTTATTTTATCTGAATACCTAACTATGACATAGGGATATTTTGCGAGTTCAGGGACTTTAAGCAGAATGTCTGTGGTGTTATCAGGATTTTCGAGTTTCTTCAATAGTTCACCTTTCACTTTAACTTTCTGTCCAATTAGTGAATTAGGATTTTCTAAAACCTTATATATATTTAGCTCGGTACAAAATGCTTTATATGCTGAAGCATTATCTTCCGAGACTGTAGGTAAATAAAAGTCGCTCTCCTTGCCCTCAAAAGATAATCCAAAGATTTGAATATAACTTATAAAAGCTACTGACGCTATAATTACAAGTGCCACCAAAATTTTCGTTTTAATCTCCATTGTATCACCTATATCCTTTATAGCCAAACTATTTGATTAATTTTATAATTTATAACCCTTCTAACTAATTATTCTGTATTATGCATTGCCAGCGTAATTATTAGGCAATGTCATGTTAGGAGGATACCATATTTTCTTTTTGTACCATCCATACTCCCAGTGAGGATCCCAAATCCAACGAGGTGCTTTAATGTATGCAAAGGTATATCCATATTTCCCATATCCACAATAAACCCAATGCCAATCAAAAACATATCGCCAATGCACAAAGTGCCATCCCTTTACCCATACATATATCATCCCTTTGCCTCTAATGTTTTGCATTTCCTCCGTTGTCAAAGTTCTGTTTTCTGATTGTACACTGGTTGAATTTGCATCTGTCTCGTTGTTCACGGATTCTGATGAGTTTGTATTTTCACTGCTTAGGTTTGTTAAGTTGTTTGTTTGATTTGTAATTCCATTAACTTGTGTTGAATTATTAGGATCACTTATAACAAGCGCATTCCCACTGTAAACTTCAGCGAACTTCTCCTTGCTCATCTCAATGTTCCCTAGAGATGGATCTGCAAGTCTAACACGGTTTTCTGTTATTTCTTTTACTACACTGTAATGAGGTCCACCATCCACTGTTATGAACACTATGTTGTTGGGTTTAAGATCATTTATTGATAACTTCATACCAACTGCTTTTAAACCTTTCGCTTTTGCTGCCTCTGCTAGTCCATACATTGTTGTCCCGTTTTCATCTGTCCCTGCGAGGTTCATGAGTTCCTGTTCAGTTGCGTTTATTCCCATATTATTTAGAACCGTTACAAGGGCTGCAGGTCCGCAGGTGTAGTTAGTGGTCTGCATTACAATTCCAGTACTATTTATTTCTGGAGTAATGTCGACTGTGGAATCAACTGTGGTTTGATCGTCAATGCCTTCCATATTTTCACCGTTCTCAGGAATAGATGATATATCTATTGATGTAGCGATTGAATTTGATGTAGATAATTCGGTTGTAGTATTCAATACATCAATCGTTATTGTGGATATCTTGGTTGTAGGAGTCGATGCCTCAGTATTAGTTGTATCAGTTGATTCAGTTGTACTGGTAGATGTTTCATTATTTGTTGTAATATTTTCTCCCAGTTGTGATTGTTCCGTTAATTCAGATGCAGCCTTTGCTTCAACACCTTTTCCTTTAAGTGACAGATGATCCGTTGTTTGAAATTCAGCAGATGTTGCCACCGCACATGCCGGTGTAACTCCTATAATCAAAGCAACCAGCATGACCATTATTATTACTTTAATATTATCACCCCCTATTTTATTAATAAAATTAGGATTACCTATTTAATAATAACTATTCATAATATTTTAATAAAATTTAAATAATACAACCAGAAATATTTATAATATTAGTTCAATTATAATTGTCCAGATAAGACAATATTATCAGC
>VGTM01000037.1 GCA_016874685.1 Methanobacteriota archaeon | reverse complement strand
ACAATTTAAATAATTTTATCTCTTAGATGCCAGTATTAATGGAAAATAAACATCTTCATTTTCAATTTTATGGGATTTTGAATTATTGCACCTTATTAGTAAAAAATAATTAATCCTGAAACATAAGTAATTATACATTCTAAAGAATGCATTGTTCATGAAGTGATATTATGAAAATAGAAATAAAAACAATCCCTCAACACCAGGTGGCCTTTATTTTCCACAAAGGTAGCTATGAAAAAATCCCAGAACTCCTAAGCAAGGTAGTGGAGTGGATAATGGCCAAAAATCTGCGGATTACAATGCCGATCTATGGTACCTATTATAATAGCCCTATGGAGGTGCCTCCTGAGGAATTGGAATGGGAGGTAGGGGCTGGATTTATTGGTGAAACTAAGGCTGAAGGTGACATACAGATAAAGAAAATACCAGAACATCAAGTAGTCTCCACCATATTTAAAGGCCCTTATGGAGAAGCAGCATCAATTTTATCGGATTTATTTGAATATGCAGCGAAAAATGGCTATGAAATAGCTGGACCAGTCACTGAGATCTATTTAAGCGGCCCGGAAGTTCCTGAAAGCGAAACTTTGACGGAAGTGCAGTTTCCAGTGCAAAAATAGTTAATGTCACCTACAAATAATTATAAGGGGTGATCATATGGAAATAAAGGAGAAAAGAATTGAAGAAATGAGAGTAGCTTATACACCCTACAGAGGTAGCTATGACAAAATTCCGGAGCTTATGGGTGAAGTAGTGGATTGGTTGATGAATAAGGGTCTCCAAATGACTGGCATGATCTATGGAACCTACTACAATAGCCCTGAGGATGTACCCGAAGAAGATCTACAATATGAGATAGGGGCTTCATTTGATGGTGACGCACAACAGGAAGGTAGAGTAGGAGTTAAGGAACTACCAGAACACACAGTCCTTGCAGCGATGCACAAAGGACCTTATACTGAAGTTGGACCGGTGATTCATGCTATAGTAAAATACGCTGTTAAAAATGGCTATGATATTGTGGGACCCATCACCGAAGTCTATCTAAACAGCCCCATGGAAGTTCCAGAGAGTGAACTCCTGACTGAAGTGCGGTTACCTGTGATCAAAATATAATACAGAGGTAAATAGAATAAAAAAAGTTTTAATAAACTGGTTTAATGGTCATTGGAATAGAAAAGTATAATAATAATTTCATTTTTATAGCTTATAGAGGGGTTATATGGAAAACATTACGATTGAGGGTAAAAGCGTTTCAAAATTAAAGAAAGAACTAATTGTTTTTTTGTCCATACTAACTTTATTGACTTTTGTTCATTTCGTATGGTTTTATTTTAATTATGGTACCTGGAGCAAGGTCCCTGTTTACACCACCTTCATACATATGTTGATACCGGCTACCTCAGCCATTATTTGCATGGTGTTGTTTCGGGATCGTGCGCTTACAAGAGAATCGAAATTTTTTCTGGGAATATTTGTATTATATATAATAATTTTCCTGATTGAAAGTTTTTATAGGCCTTTCATGCCTCAAACTCTAATTGATTTACCGGTTATTAAAGTAACACCTTTACTATCATCGCTTATCGCAATTTTCGGTTTTATAACCTTAATTATAATGAACATTAGAAAAAAGTGGAGAGAAGGTCTTAAAATATCTAAATTATGGTTTGGAGTGAAAAAAAAATTTTTCATTGGTTTCAGCGTATTGTTTGCATTTTTGATCATCATACTTTTCTACTTAAACTATCTTTTTGGTATGGGGGAACCCATACTCGGATATGACCCTGGAAATTTCTTTTTAATCTATCTTACATTACTGGCTCTAAGTTTCTTCATAGTATGGCCCCAATATTTTGGTGAAGAGTTTGGATGGAGATTTTACCTACAGGACAGACTATTCCCGTTGTTTGGACCATATGTCGGGGTTGTAATTTTAGGTGTGATATGGGGAATCTGGCACGCCGGTAATGTTTATATGGGAATGAACTGGCCAGGACAACCTATCCTTGGTAACTTGAACATGATCCTCATCACAATAATCTTGGCGGTGATTTATGGTTACGCAGTTCTGGTAACCAGGAGTGTTTGGATTGCTGTTGCTTTACATTTAATTTTGGATACCACCGAAGTAGCAGCCATACTGTATCTTTCTCATTCTGAATCAATATTTGCGTTCGGAGGAGGCCTCTATTCCTTCCTGATCCTGGGAATATTTGCACTGCTACTTATACTCTTAGATCAGAAGGTCTGGAAGAGTGTAAATGTGGTTAAGGTCTGAAAATCTAGGTAGGTATAATAGAAAAAATAGAATTATCTAATATTAAAGAGTCTCTGAGAATCATGAAAGCTGAAAAACCAATACTGGGATATGATCAATTCCTGATGATGGCCCTCCTCAAGGAAGGGCCTCTCAGCCTGGAAGAATTATGGGAAAAATCCATATTATTCATATCTCTCATCTGGTACCAGCAATTACCTGAAAAGAGCCACCCATTAATGGAAAAACTGTTCTTTAAACTAGCCCGTTTGCGTTCCAGGTTGGAAGATGGGAGAGAAAATAAAAAAATCCAGGCTACTAATGTTGAATGTGAAAAACTAATTAAAAAAGGCTGGGTCGAATTAAATAAGGATAATAAATACGAATTAAATGAAGAAGGCCAAAAAAAAGCCAAAATATATACAAAAAACATGGAAAGAGAGGCATCAACTGTAAAAAATGGTTTACTCAAACCTTCAGCCACTGCCAGAAACACCACTTTCTTGGACTTCTTCCTGGCTATATTAAAATTAGGGGCAGGTTTTTTAAGCGGTAGTGTGGGTTTAATCAGCGACGGCGTGGACAACACCATGGACACTGTCTCTGCATTTCTGGTGTGGCTGGGAATTAAATATCAACGTGAAAATTTGGCCACATTCCTAGTTATAGTTGGACTCTTTGGAGCTTCATACGCTATAGGGAGCGAATCCTTCAGCCATGTCCTGAGAGCCATGAATGGGACTTTAGAACCTCTTACGATGCCATATCTGGTGATTGCAGTTGAAGGGGTTGTGCTCCTCGTTGTAGGATTCCTCTTTTATTATCAGCGATATGTGGGAAGAGCCTTTGCTAACCTAACCCTGATAGCACAATCAGTGGACAATAAAAATCATGTTTTCATTGCTATCTCTGTTATTGTTGGGGCTGTTTTTGCTATCTATGGAATTTATTTTGTAGATGCCATTATTGGATTTATCATAGCAGTCGGAATTTTCGTAGACGCCGTGGGATTACTCAGAGAAGCCATATCCTCACGTAAAGGAAAAAAAGAAGATTATTCCCAATATAAGCTACCCCTGGAGAAATGTTGGCAAGAGAACAAACTCGTGGCCTTTCGAAACTGGATCCTCTATGTTATGTGGGCGGAAAACCTAAAAACCCCAGAAGAAATAGTGCCTTCCCTTCACAAGGCCTTCCATCCTAAAAATTACATCCCAGTACTCAGTGAGCTTAATGCCACTTGCTCCGAAAGTTACGACTTTGAAGGGAATTTCAAAGGTTTGATCGAACCATTGATGGAGCAAAAACTTTTAGTACAAAAAGATGAGGAATATAATTTAACTGAAAGGGGCAGAAAACACTTGGAAACCTTTATTTCCAACTTTTCCTACTACGATGTGCACCTTTCCGACACCATACTACTGGCCATGGCCAAGGATGTTAAAAAATATCACCAATAAAAACATTATTTATTCTCTTAGGATGACTTCATCTCAAAAAAATTTTTTTATTTTTTTTATTTTAAAAAGTGTATTGGCAGGATAAAGAGATTAACTCTTTAATAAGCTGATTTTTTTTAGTGATCTAAGTTCTTTTTTTAATTTTATTAAGTGATTTAATACAAAATTCTAAATGCTAAAATTTATTTTTCATTAATTTGATATTTGTTATAAAATTGATATTTTAACATTAAGAGAAAAAATGTGGATGATTAAACCTCGAAAAAAAACAAAATAAAATACTAACGGTTCTAATCTGATAGTATGGTAAAATACATTGAAACTGAGGCAAAAAGTGTGCTTTACAGGCACAAATTCTTGGACAACTGGTTCTGGGTTAGGTATGCTATTAACGCCTATCGTGGTTGTCAGTTTGCCTGCAACTACTGTGATGCTACAACAGAAAAATATCTGGTTCATAAAGATTACAAAGACTTCTCAAGAATTATATATGTAAAGAAGAATGTCCCAAAAGTCTTGGAAAAAGAAATAAAAAAGTTTAAACCAGATGTTGTAAGTCTTTCAGGAGTAACCGACCCTTATCAGCCTGCTGAACGTGAATATGAACTTACAAGGAAAATACTGGAGATTTTGGCCAAAAATAGGTTCCCAGTTCATATTGGTACTAAAAGCGATTTAGTTTTAAAAGACATGGACATCCTAAAAGATATATCAGAAAAAACGTGGTGCACTGTCTCTTTTACAATTATAACCTTCAACAAAAAGATATTACCCCTTTTAGAACCATTTGCCCCTTCTCCAGAGCGAAGATTAAAAGCCATTGCTAAATTAAATAAAGAAGGAATACAGGCAGGAGTTAATTTCATTCCAATCGTGCCCTACCTCCTAGATGGTAGGGAAAATATTGAAGAAGTGATTAAAAGATCATCTGAACATGCCAAATATATTTTAATTGGTTCAGGAATGACTCTTAGAAGTAATCAACGTATAAGATTTTTAGAACTCTTATCTAACAATTTCCCAGAACTTGTCGAAAAATATGAGGATTTATACAAAAATAATATGAATCCCAAAAAAAACTATATGTTAGGTTTAAATAAGCTTGCCTTCAAGTTTTGCAGGAAATATGGAATAAAAAACTTCATTAAACCTCCCCGGTTTGAAATTTATTCTGCACAGAAAACTTTGATACCACGAGAGGATTATGAGAGAACTAATCGAGATCTTGCTAATCATTTATTATTGATAGCCTTTTTTAAAGAATTTAAATCTGGAAATATGTACTCTGCCTGGAATTATCATAAGGCCGCTGAAAATATAGGAAATTTAGGAGAAAGTATCAAAACTAGGCATAAAAAGGATGATCTGAAAAGTATCCCGGGTGTAGGTGAAACTATTTCAAAAGTGATAGGAGATTTCCTGGAAAAGGGTACCAGTAAAATGTTGGAGAGCGAAATGAATTTATCATAGGGATAACATATATAATCATAGATTATATGCAGGGGTTTTATTATGCAAATAGAGGAAAAAATGGTAGAAGAAAAACAGGTCACTTATATATTTGCTACAGGACCCTATGACCAGCTGCCAGCTCTCTTCGGCGAAGTGGTTGGATGGGTAATGATGAAAGGTTTACAGATCGTTGGACCACCCTTTGGAATATACTACAACAGCCCAGAGGAAGTTTCTCCAGAAGAACTGATATACGAGGTTGGAATCCCATTCGTTGGTGAAGCACAGGAAGAAGGTAAAATAAAGATCAAAAAAATTCCAGCACAGCTCGTTCTCTCAGCAATGCATAAAGGACCTTATGATAAGGTAGGGCCCGTATTTGCAGCTTTAGCAGAATATGCATTCAAAAATGGATATGAGATAGTTGGAGCACCTACAGAAATTTATCTAAGCGATCCCAACGAAGTTCCAGAAAGCGAATTGTTAACTGAGGTGCAGTTTCCAGTGGTTAAAAAATAAATAAAATTTTATTCTTTTTTTATTCTTTTTTGACTTCTTTAACTGCAATTTCCTTAAAAGAGTTTAGAATATACTCTATCTGAGCATCACTAAATCCATAAACACTGCATTTAAACCATTTAGTCTGTCCACGCTTTAATCCTACAATTTTTCTTTTTTTAAGTTCTTCGTATAGGAAAAACCCTCTTCTTGGATGATTTTCAGCTATTTTATCAAATGCTGGTGTCTCAAATCTCACGAGATCATGTTGCTTTGGTCTTAGACCAATCTGTTTAACACCTTCAATTTCTTCCATCTTAAGAACAAAATCCCTTGTTTTTTGGACTTCGTCGGTCCAATGATTCACTCTCTCAACCACAAATGGAAGAGATGCCATCAAAGTTGCAATTGGTGCTCCTCTGCTTGTGCATCCAAGCATCTCAATCTCTTTGACCCCATGCCTACTTGACTTTTCAAGCACAGTATCAGTCCATTCTTCCTTCATTCCAAGCACACCAATTGGACCTGACGCTGCCATGCTTTTATGTCCGCTTCCTAGCACAAAATCAACATTCAATGCCTTTGCATCTATTGGCATCCTCCCCATAGAATATGCACAGTTTAGAATGATGGGTATGCCTGCATTATTTGCTATTTTCCCTATATTAATTGCATCTGTTAAATTACCATAGTTACCATCTACATGAGTAAGTAAAATAAGTTTTATATCTTCTCCTTTATCCATGGCATTTTCTAAAGTTTCACTGCATTTTTCAGGTGTTATCTCGTAATCTGGATGTCCAGTATTTGGAACCTCAACCATTTTCAGCCCACATCGCTCAGCTGCAAGGTGGGTTGTATAGTGAGCATTTCCATCGATGATGATGGCATCACCAGGATTACATAGAGCATGCATCACTGCGAATTTCCCTTCCCTTGCTCCATGGACTGTTCTTACTTCATCTACATTGATAAAATTGGCTAAATCATCTAGGAAATTGTGTATTGATGGATTTGATATCTCATCCAGCCTTCCAGCACAGTAATCACAGACACTATATCCATCTGCAAATTCATACATGGCAATTCTGGCCTCTGTTGGTAGCACTCCTCCACGCTGCAATGGGTTTAAATTCAAATTCCTTCTTTCGGTATTCCGTGTAAGTCCATAATCCTGACATTCCATGCTTTCACCATATTTTTATTTTTAATGATCAGATTTCAAGAAATTTCAATATCTCCTCATGAATATAGCTATTATTCTCCCTAGAAACTTCAAATATTTTCACATCAGCCCTATTTTTTATCTCAACTACAAATGGATGTTTCGATTTTTTATGTATCACTGCCAATACAGTTTTTTTGGTGTTAAAAGCTGCATGAACTGCTTCGCAGAATCTCTGACTGTATAATTCCATGGGAGCTATCTCATCTATCATTATATAATCTGCCTGTTTTATAGCTTCTTCTACAGCAGAAATACCAATTCCCTCTAAATCTTCTAGATTTACTTTGTATCTTCCTACCCTTGGACCTTCGCCATCCACATGCGCTAATATTCCTCTTTTTTTACTCATAATATCAATTATATTAAACCCAACTCTTCTCCTACCCTCTCTCATTTCGGGACAAAACACTCCACCAATAGAATATCCCTTAAATTCAATATAATCTTTTATCTTAGTTAAAACTGTGGTTTTACCAGATCCCGGGCTCCCGGTTATTAAAATATTCACATGATCACTAAATTTTTATTTTTATATTTCTCTACGTCTTCAATATACATTCGATTTTTTTGATTATTTAAGGAATTATATCTATAACAACCTGATCAGCATGTATAAACCTTGATTTTCGTTCAATAAGGCGTTAATGTTAAAAATGCTTTGTAAGCTTTATTATTAAAATGGAAGTATCTCTGGTATCCTTCCATTAGAAAATATTATCATCCCCACCAGTAAACCTAAAATAAGTCCTATGATCATTAAAAGAAGTATTAGACCCATTCTACTTCCAGAACCAGTTTGCTCTTCTTCCTCCATGTATTGTGGATGATGTTCATGGTATTC
Organism: Methanobacteriota archaeon; assembly: GCA_016874685.1. Lineage (GTDB taxonomy): Archaea > Methanobacteriota > Methanobacteria > Methanobacteriales > Methanobacteriaceae > VGTM01. The sequence goes on along the minus strand of VGTM01000037.1, from coordinate 8,395 downwards.
TTCATGGAAATCACTGAAATCAGCACCCTGAAAATATTTTTCCTGTATAGGCTTATAGGATAATCTGGAAAGATTCAAGCCACAATTTGGACAGAATTCTTTTCTTCTTTTAACTTCTGCTCCGCAGTTTTTGCATATCATTCGATCACATTATAACATGACATTTATTAAACCTAAATCGTTTGCATAGTCAATTGCCCCATATAACTCCTTATCATTGGGGAACCTTGCAATCTCCTCATATTCACCAGCTCTATAAACTGGACGGTATTGTCCCATAATATTTATAACAGTTTCCTCTCCAAGATTTTCGTATATCCATTTTATAAGAGGTTTTGAACAACATTCAACATGATTTGGTAGAACAAGATGCCTTATTATCATGTCTCCCGCATTTTTAGCCATCTTATGATTTCTTGTAACAATATCCCAGTATTTTGGAATTCCAGAAAGCCTTTCTGCACATTCACCAGGCCCATATTTGAAATCTGTTAGGAAGAGATCAACAAAGCCATCCAGAAGCTTCATGGTCTCATGGGACATGTAAAAATTGCTGTTCCAGACTACAGGTATGTTCTCTTCTGTCAATCTCATTGTTTTTAAAATATAAAGTAAATTGGGCGTGGGATCTCCTCCAACGAAGTTCACATTCCTTGAACCTTCCATTCTCTTTCTATCAATGATTTTTGCGAGTTTATCCTCGTCCAAACTCATTCCAACTTCAGGACGCTGACTTATATCCCAATTCTGACAGTAAACACATTCAAAAGTGCATCCTGCAAAGAAGATTGTGTGAGATGGGACCAATGGTGCCTCTTCACCAACATGTATAAATTCAGAAGCTATTTTCGAATCTCCAACACCACAAAATCCAACACCGACATTTCTATCTACATGGCATCTTCTCTCACAGAAATAACAGTCACTAAAGATCCTATTTGCAATTTCTATCTTCAAATCTAGATAAGAAAAAGCTGGTTTTTTATCTGTATCTTTAAGAGATATCTCATCATCATATATTTTATGAAATTCATTCCGGATGCGTTCGTGTTCATCCCATAAATCATCTATATCACCACTATCCTCATCAATACCACTTGCTTCAATCATAAAAGCTACTTTCGACCTTGAAAGTTTCCTATTTAACATGATTTCGAAATAGTTGGATAGGGCTTTTACCATGTTCTTATCCTTAAGGACATCCATTGCATCAGGACGACTTATTCTCCACATGACAATTAATATGTAAAATTTGTAATTTATAATTATTTTTTGAAAAGATCTATTTAAACGCGCCTCAGTTATGATTCTGTAAACTTAATGTGTATGAAAATAGCAAAAGGTGTGTATTTTAATATAACAGTGTTACGTAGGTAAATTGCCGATTTAAAATCGCTAAAAAAGATATGAGTTTAAATCAGAGATTAATTTGTATTTTCATTAGATTTAAATTCATATTGTCCTATAAGATTAAGTATCTTTTCTATATTAATTTTCAGCTCACTACACATGCTTTCACTTAAAACATTTGAATGTGCAATAGTGTTACGTGGAATTTCAAGGCTTTCTAAATAAGTCTTAGTTAAAGCTTGGTTTTTAAAAACTACTTCAAATATGTCCCAATTTTTATTTATTATTTTAATAAGATCAGAAAAGTCAGTATATTGTATCGGGTTTTTTGGTAATTGTATATGCCATTTTTCGTGACGATGTTCTTTTATATTATCTTTAACTTTTTTAGGTACATTTGTTTCCCACCAATCCGAGCCTTTATTCTGTTCTAAGAATGAAGAAATAAAAAATCGTAATTTGTTTTCAAAACTAGCAAATAATCCGTAAGCACTCATCATTTTTGGTAAATCATTATCAAAAGATTCTATTATATGATTTGTTACTGGAACATCTATTTTTATATATGGAATTTCTCCAAACTTTTCAGTCACTCTGAATTCGATTTTATTATTTTCTTGTCCAATAATTTCAACTTCTCCAATTTCGAACAAATATTTTATAACCTTCGATACATTAACTGCATTAAAACCAACTAAATGTCTAAATGGCGGATGAATAATGTCTTCTGTGCTAAATTGATTATCTTGGTAAATTTCCATTAACCTGTTAATGACATTTTTTACTTTTTCAATTTGGGAATTTAAAGGCAGTTCTCTCATAAAAAAACTCCTTATCATTCTAATTCTTCAAATCTGGTTAAATCTTTAACATTTTCTAATCTTTCTTTTACCTTTGCTTCAAATTCTTCTTGGGTTATAGCTCCATTCTCCACTAACAGGTCAACTAGGGATGTTAACATATCTAATATTTCTATATCTTTATTAATAAAATTATCACCCATACACATTAAGTTAACAGAATCGCGAAATTATAGGAAATTTCAACTAAAATAATAATTCTGGATTAAAAGCGGTTATTAAGAATATAAAACAAAAAAAATATATAATCAGATTAAAATATTGTATATTGGATTTAATGAGTTTGTTGGGTAAAAAAAGGAGGGTGAGATATGAATAAAACTGCTAGTGCAATAATTCTAATAATATTGGGTTTAATTGTAATGGCCTTTCCACTATTAGGATATGGTACTGCTGCTGTTATAAGTGGAGTTATAGTTCTTATTGTTGGTTTAGGTCTCATATTCGCTGGTATAATGGCTATGGGCGAAAGTGCGACCATGGGAATTCTGGAACTTATATTAGGAATCATCTTAGCAGCCCTAGGTATTGGATTTTTAGTCAGTCCTGGATTATTCGCTGCCGTAGCAGGTTTCCTAGTATGGATCGTAGGTTTATTCCTGGTCATTGCAGGTATAATTGGTGTAATTTCAAAGACTGGTGGAAGCAGATGGAATGGAGTTATAGCCATAATAATCGGTTTATTATACATGGCTGTAGGTTCAATTGTGAGTGATCCAATTTATTTCGGAATATTAATTGGTTTATGGCTTTTAATAACTGGAATATTGATGCTTTTCCAGAAAGAGTGATTATATAATTTTAAAATAGTCCAACAAACTCTTTTTTTTATTAAAAAATTATAGGGAAAATTAATCAGTTATTCTACTTAATAATTAATTTAAATTTTTAAAAGCTACTTTTATGAAAAAAATGAGGTTAAAATCACATTAAAGTAGATTTACCCCCCCCACATATTATAATATATAATATATTAGTATATAAAATTTTTTTAAAAGCATTTCCACCACATTTTTACAATAAATCATTTTAAAAATAATCATTAAAATAAGAAGCTAAACACATAAATTTAAGATTTGAAATCAATAGGTCTATTATATTTATCTTTATCCTGAAATTTAGATACAATTAAGATCATAAAGAGCGTAAAACTTTAATAAAAAAGTTTCTTATCCTTACTAATTAGTGTTTTAATAAAGCTGTGCTGCTTCTAAAACTATCAAAAAAGTTAGGTAAGTAATTATCAAAATTAAGGCTCTAGCCCTGGTAATGCCCTTATAACTTAAAAGGAACAGGATAACGAAAAAAAGGAGAATTATGAAGAATGCTGAAGTTACTTTAAAAAGCGTAAAATCTATGATCATAATTGGACTAATAATTGCCACCACACCTAAAACCAGAGTAGAATTTGCAATCGTGCTTCCCATCAAGTCTCCTACGGCCATGATTTTATATCCATGTAACATGGCAATGGTTTCAAATGTCAGTTCTGGCAGTGAAGTTCCGAAAGAAAGCAGTAAAATACCCACAATAAAAAGGGGAACACCAATCTCCGATGCTATCAAAGCTGCATAATAAACCAGGAACCGGGCGCTAAATACCAAAAAAACCACACTTAAAACAAACAGAAAAGAACTTTTTATAAACAATTTTCTCCCGATTTCCTCTTCATCTTCTTCTGGAACTGTTTTTCTGAAAACTGCAAGAAAATAGAAAATAAATGCACTTATGAGTATAAAACCGTCCATTCTGGATAAATGCTGATCCAGAGCTAGCAGAAGTGGTAAAAGTGAAATTATGAAGAGATAAATTATTTCATTTTTAATAGTGCTTTCTTTAAGGGTTACTGCACCTGATATTAAAACTGCCAATCCTATTACCAGCGATAAATTTATTATATTTGATCCCAGGACATCCCCCAAAGACAGCACCGGCAATCCAGCTAAAGCAGAATTAAAACCTACCATTAACTCAGGGATGCCTGTTGCTAAGGCCATTATGATAAATCCTGCTGTGAAATGACCTAATTTTAAGTAAGATGATATATTAGAAAGGGTTTTTGTAGTTAAAATTCCGCTTATCACCAGAACTCCTAACAACAATAGAAATATCAATATATCAATGAACATGATTTTAACCTAATGAATTAAATTGTCATTAAATAGTTAATAATTAGGTTTATATAGCTATTTTCTTCTATTAAAAACATTTACGCTTATTCCAGTTTAGTGTGCATTATTTAACACTATTTTGATTAACGATATAATGATTCCTGTTTGTGTCCTCATTCTTCTGAAAGTCTTCTCACACTTTTTTATCGAAATTCGTGAGTATGTAAAGCATTTCAGCCCTGTGGAGCTTTTTATTAGCAAAAATCGTTGAAATAAAATCATTGAAGTTCATGCAGCATTTATTTCATTAATAATGTCTTATTTTGACTTGTGGATATCCCCTTTTATAAATTTTATTAGAATTGCAATCTGGACAATAAACATTTCCAGACCATCTGATGCATCTAAAGATATCTAAAGGTCTTTTTTCATCAGGTAGACAATTTACACCAATTCATTCTCTTTATAATACCCTTATACAATAAAATTGAAACTCAAACTTATAAAGCTTGAACATCCTAAAGGGCATGAGCAATAAAGTTTATATAACTTCATTATCCCCTTCTTAGAAAAAAATTAAATTTTTAAAATTTAAAAGTAGTATCAAGTTTATGCAATAAATCTCAATGACAATTGAATATAATAAAATATATGTAAATATTTGTAGAATGGTTAAATTTTAAAACAGTGTTCTATATGTCAATAGTTAAGGTGAATGATATAAAACTCTATTATGAGGAGAGAGGATATGGTTTTCCTTTAATCTTACTCCATGGATTGGGAAGTGACCACAGCATATGGGAAGCATCAGCCCCTGAGTTTTCAAAAAAATATAAAACATTCTCTTTAGACCTAAGAGGCCATGGATCATTTGATAAACCCAAAATACATTATTCTATTGATTTATTTTCTCGGGATGTATTGAAATTTATGGAAGAGAAGGGAATCTACAAGGCCAATATAATAGGACACTCCATGGGCGGTTCTATTGCTCAGCAAACTGCCCTTAAATATCCTGAAATGGTTCGGTCACTAATTTTAGTTTCTACCTTCAGCTATGTTGATAAGAAGCTACGAGAAACATTTAAAACCCTACTTGAAAGCCTGGATAAAGGAGGTTATTCCCTATTCTTTGATAAAGTTCTTGAACTGGCTAACACGCCCCAATTTTTATTTGATAATCGTGAATTTATCCTGGCGCGGAAAAAAATCATGGCAAAAAAAAGTTCCATTGATGCTGTGCGAAATTCTATACTTGCCTGTCTTGGATGGGATATATCCAATTCTATTTCTGATATATCAGTACCAACACTCATAATAGCCGGAAATGAGGATATTTTAACCCGGATCAACCTATCAGAATACATCCACCATTCCATCAAAGATTCCCAGTTGATCATCCTGGATGGGGTGGGACACAATTTAATGGTCGAAAAGCCAAAAGAATTTAGCCAAATGGTAACGAGCTTTCTGGGAAGATATATTAGTTAGATATCCTCTTTATTTGTAAATTCTTCACTTTTTTCAAGTATATCTCGTGTTAGTTCGTCCATTTTACTGGAATAGCGTTTAGATAAAGTAGAAGCAGATATCCCATGTGCAAATACACTGAAAAGTACAGTGCCCAGAACCGCTAACATTAAAGTGTCTTCTCCTGGAAATGTTGGCTGCTTCTCTATTGCTATAAATATCAATACAAGAGATGCAAGGCCCCTTGGACCGAACCAGCCCATAAATAATACAGAATAACGGTTCAATTTAGTTTTAAGGAGAGATATGGCCACAGGTAACATTCTAATCAGAGTTAAACTCAAAATGGCATATATTATTATGGGCCATGATAATGCAGGTAAAAATTGCACCAGCATTATTCCAAAAAAGAAGAAAACCGCCAATACTAAAAACTGACCCTCTGTCTGTGTGAAAACTGATAAAGTTCTGGCAACATCTTTTAGAACATATCCTGCAGCTAATCCCCCCACATAAGCTGCTATAAATCCATTTCCACCTAATTGGTCAGCTATAAGCCATGCCAAAATAGCTAATGATAATAAACCAATTTTTTGGTAGGTTTCGTTAACCTTTCCCCTTTCTTTAGCTCGTATTAAGAGCCAACTGCCACATAAACCAACTGCCAATCCTATAAGTACTCCAAAACCAATCTGTTGCAGGGCTGTTATTATGAAAAAGCTGGTGGGTGCAAAAGTTTCCTCAGCAATAGACCATGTTAGGAAAAGCAATAGAAACGGCACTGCCAGTCCATCGTTTAATCCACTCTCAATTTCCAATGTTCTACGAATCCTAGAAGGTAATCTTTTATTTTCAACGACTATCTGACCCAGAGCAGCATCGGTAGGGGCTAATACAGCACCCAAAATAGCAGCCTCCCATATACTTAAGTCTGTTAATAAAACCGTTGCAAAGATTATTCCAAGAATAATGGTAAGGGGCATGCCAATTATTAGCATTCTCAGAGGTAGATCATGCTCTTTTATAGTATATTGCAATCCAATACGAGAAGCGTCAGTGAACAATACCAGAACTAATGCTAACTCCGAAATTAGGAGGAAAAAATTGTATTGTGCTTTAAAATCAATATTATAATAAGCTACAAAAGCCAATAACATTCCAGCCACGATAAAAACCATTTGGCCAGTTACTGGACTGTCCTTCAATCTACCAGAAAGCAGAGCAAAAACAAATATGACAGCTAAAAAGTAAATGACCTCTAACATGTTAAGATCTTCGTCTCACAATTTATATAAATTTTAGGGGGAAATAAATGAAAAGGTTGCTCTCTTTTAGTTAATACTTCTAGAATTTGTATATTTAGGTTCTTAAAAAAAGTCTAATTTATTTAAGATTTTAGAGGTAACCCATGTTATCAATCAAATTCTAATTCATATTATTAAGGCATTTTAACCTATTCTCTCCAAAATTCGGAGTTATAAACTATATAAAAGGCTTTCTACAGAACTTAGATGGGAAGTGATAATAATGAACAATAGGTACACCATCCCTGTTTTGGGATATTTAACTGTTTTAATTGCAAGCATATTAACACCGATTTTATTTAATAATGAAAGTTTACATGCTATGGTACTTTTTCCACTGATTTTGATTTTTGTTTTTTTGACAAAAATGGATTGTAAACAATTTGGCTTAATCGCTGGACGTTTTAAAGAGTATGAACTGGTTATTCTGTATACCACCAGCGTATGTCTCCTGATTGTACTATTAGCTGCTATAACTGGTAATTTGGAAGGAATAAAGAGTTTTAGTGCTATTGTGGGACCTATGGCCACCCTCTTTTTCACCACGCTGATTCTCACTGTAACCACAGAGGAGGGTTTCTTTAGGGGCTGGTTATATGGGATTATGGATCGAGAAGGTTTCAATGTTAAGGCCATAATATTTTGGACAGCCCTAGCATTCAGCCTTTGGCACATACCCCTATTCATTCTCAATAAGGATTTTGCAGCAAATTATGCAATGATACCATTTTATTTGACAGGCGCTTTCGTTGGAGGGCTTATATATGGTCTCTTCAGGTACCGTTCTGGTTCGATTATCGTGACATCCCTGGGCCATACAATCTGGAACACTTTAGCATACACATTTTTTGGATCCGGAACAAAAATCGGGCCACTGGGCATTACCATGACAAACATTTACGACCCAGAAAGAGGAATTCTGGGACTGATTTTAAACATTGTCTTTCTAGTGCTCCTGTGGTACTTTACATTCCATATGGGGGTTAGCAGTGAAAAACACCCTCGTAGCTGAAATTTTAGATTGACCAATTCAAACGCTTTATACCCTTTTCCGTCTCGAATATTATAGTGATATGAATGACTCTGCAAACTCGACTAGTATAATCAATAAATGTTAAAAAGCGACGAGTAATCCAATACATAACAAAAAAGACCCTCAATTATCATCTGGAATAACTAGTTTATTGTCTAAATATCCAAAAATCCATAAAATTGATTTTGTTTGAATAATAGCATCTATTTTATGAATGAATCCCAGTATTTCACCAATGATATCTGTATAGAACTGTTTATGACAGAA
>VGTM01000036.1 GCA_016874685.1 Methanobacteriota archaeon | reverse complement strand
GTATACATTCCCACCTTTTATTTCAATAATACAGTAATTTTTTCCAAAATAAAAATGTTTAATATCCTCAGACCATGGCATCCCCTCTGTTCCATATAAGGGAGCTCCTGCTCCTCCTGTGGTGATCTGCCACACAGGTTTGGTGAAATTTGCATCTGTAGAGTTGTCAGGATATAGATGCGTCTCGTTAGTAATGAACATTCTATTGTAGTTATGTTCATGCCCAGCTAAGACAGCTACCACCTTGCTATTCTGGCTGATGGCTTCCCAAAGCTCGTATCTACGTTTAATTAAATATTCTGGACCTAAAGTTCCATCATTGGAAAATAATGGTTGATGTCCTAAGATAAAAATGTGTTTTATTGATGAATCATTTTTTGAATCATTTAGTACTTTTTTTATCCATTCGAACTGCTTGTCCATAACATAGCCTTCAAGGTTTCCTCCGAATTCTTCAGGACGAATACTGTACCAGTAATTGGTGTTATATACAATGAATCTGGTGTTTCCATAGTCAAAGTAGTATGCATTTTCCTTATAACTTGGAGCCAGTGTATTCTCATTTTCAGGGAAGTTATCTGTAGGATTTACAAATTCTTCAGCAAATATGGTTTCAGAACTCTTACTTCCATTATCATCCTGTTTATCAAAATCTATTCCATATTTACTGCCATCTTCATAGATGTCCATTAAAGCTTCATGATTTCCCATGCACTCATAGATAGGTATATAACAACCTATTTTATCGCTAACATATTTCCAGGCCTCAAGCTGCATACGATAGTCATCGCTATTTGTTGTATACCCATTAACCAAATCACCGCCAAAAAGGATGAAATCAGCGCCCTTGTTATATGCATCCAGCATAAAACTATTCAGTGTGTGATAATTAACAGTGCCTCCAGCATAACCAAGTTCTCCACTACCTACACCTCCTCCGCTATCTGACATCACTACAAACCTAAAATTTGAGTCCTCTGATGTAGGTGCAGTCTTAAAATGGTATGTCTTGATGTCCTTGACTCCGTTAATGATTATATCATATTTATACTCTGTATTTTGAGATATATTGGTGATAGGTATCTCGAAATGGGTATCTGAGACGTTAATAGCATATGTTGCGTTGTTATTTAGCAATACTGAAGGTGTTGTGGGCATATCTGTCTCAAATGAGATTATGGCACTATCATTTTTTGTTATATCCACAAATGGACCTTCAATAATACATGGTATGCGGTTATAGTTTCCATCGACTCGGAAACGACCTTCATAGAAGGTTGAAGAAGCTTTTTTTGGGTTATAAATCTCAATTCTGTAACTTATTACTCCACCATTATCTGTAAAATTATAGATATCATATTGGGGATCTTCAAATTGTGTTAGGTTTAACGTTACAATATGGGTTGTAGTTTCTTCAGGGGAATTTTCATTTGCATATAAATAATATTGAGGCATCTTTATCTCTTCTTGAGGGTTATAAACTCCAAAACAGATTCTTGTATTTGGTGTTGGTGTGGAAGTGCTAAATTGTAGAGTTGCCTCTTTGCTGTTGGGGTCTACTGTCACCTTAACCTTACCAACCAACAAATAGTCTGGTGTTTGCTCTCTTTGAGGGAGATTTGGATAAGTTGGATTTTGTCCTAACTTTCCTGTTTGAGCAAATACTGGTATAAAATAGATTGATATAAATAAAATAACTACTATAAATGTGAAAAGAGCTGACATAAGCAATTCTTTATTCCATTTCTTATTTTCTCCTGCCATAATATCGACTTTAAAAATTCAATTATAGTTTATAGAATTATAGTCAATTTTATAAGGTTATATCAATTCCAACAAAATAAGTTTATTGATTGCTTAAAGATCTCGTATTCATAATCAATCTTTTGTTAAAGATCTTTAGAGTATCAATACTATAAAAACGAATTATTTCACTAATAAAAGTAATCTGAGAATTTAAGGTTTATTGTGAATGAGATAATAGGTATTTTATTTATTTCGGTATTTTTGATTCGCAGGGTATTCTGGTTGAACATTTACCACAGGTTTGGGTTCCTTCCTCAAGTTCATAAACCTTTTCCTGATATTTTCGCTGAGTTATAAGATAGTCCATACATTTAACCCTGTCAAATTCATACTCAGAGAGTGCTTGGATTAAGCAATTTTCCATACATTTATAGCAATTCCCTCCATTTTTAGCTAAACAGTACTCTTCGTTGATTGGTTTGTCTGGTTTAATTGGAGCACTTACAATCAAGCTCCCTAATCTACCAGCACATCCCTTTTTAGTGATTATCATGTTGTTCAGGCCAAATGTTCCAATCCCACAGATATTGGCTATGTGACGTTGTGACCAATCACTTAATAGTTCATCATAATCATAATTGTCTTTATTTGCATGGGAGAGATGGTGTGTTGTTTTAATACCTAATGAACTGTACCATAATTTAGCGAATTCTTCTGCTAGATTCATAGATATTCTATCTAATAACTGGTTGGTCTCTGTATATGCTACTGACCACTCCTTTGAGGTTGGTCCTTTCCTGTAATTACTCTCAATTATATCCGTAGAAAAGGGTAAAAATATGGAAATAACTGTTTTAGCATCATCTAGAAGATCTTTGGGAAGATAATGTGTCCCCCTCACGATTCTTTTAAGTTCAATAAAAAGGGGGTTAGCTGCATCAGCAAACCCAACTATTGGCTCCCTGTATTTGGTATTTAATTTTTTTTGCTGAATTGATACAGTGTTTTGGACATATTTGTTGACAAAAAAATCATATAGGCCCAATAACTTTGCAGGATTAATTTTTGTCATTATATTTATTTCCTCATCAGCTATCCCCAACGTTTTTAACTTTTTAAGGTAAAACTTGAATCCTGTAACTGGATCAAGGTTTTCTGGTTGCCCTAAATCCGTAGTTAGAATATTATTTTCAACTCCTGTTTGTCTGATATTTTCAACAATTTCTTTAAGTTTTTCTTGAGAATATAATTGCCCATTATCAGAGATCCTTTCATATTTTTCAGCATATGGAAAATTAGGATTAATACAGGAATAAAATGTTCTATCAAAATAGATACCATCCTTACTTAGTTTTTTTTGTAACTCAACATCCAGTTTGGTTATTTCCATGTCTGGATGTGTTATTATTATCTTTTGGATTCCTATTTTCTTTGCTTCACTTAATAGAATCATTAACTCATTTCCTGTTACATGTCCAGTGGCTAAAGCTAGATTTTTCGCTGCTATCAATTTCAAAATCTGGGATATTTCTTCTATCAATTTATCATTTTTTACGATGGATAGTCCGTCATGACTTTTCTGAGAAATAAAATCAACTGTGGGCATATATATGATTTTAATCCCTTTATCAATCTCATTTCCTACAAAATCAATATCAAATTCACTAAATTGGTTCAATACCAGTGAGGAATATGTAATATCCCTGCCTAGTTTTTTGTTTATCTCGTTGGCACTGCTTGCTGTGGAACGGCTATGTGCCTTTAAAACAATGGCTGTCATTCCTTCTTTTAGGGCTTTTTTGGCTATTTGAATATCATCCATTTTCCTGGGGGCTATATCTGGCGCACCATGTACATGTATGTCAATAGATTCACGGATCATTCTAACACCTAATTATATGATTAAATTATATGATTTAATTTAATAATATGGATTTATACTCTCTCTCATGATTTAATTATGGTGGTAACGTGAAAACATTTTTGATTTTATAAAAACAAAAATATATCAGTTATTCCAAGAAGGAATGATAGATATGATAATTAAGAGGGCAGAGACTTCTGATGCAAAAGAGATTCTTAAACTTCAAAAATTAGCTTATAGAAGTGAGGGAAAAATATGCGATGATTTCACTATTGCACCCCTTGTCCAGACTCTGGAGGAATTAAAGGGGGAGTTTAATGATAAAATCTTTTTAAAAGCAGTTTTAGATGAACATATAATAGGGTCTGTAAAGGCATACCAGCTGGATGGAACATGTTACATTAAAAGACTCATGGTTCATCCCAGTTATCAAAACAAGGGCGTTGGAAAAGAGTTGATAAATAGGATAGAAGAGATGTTCCCTGAAAGCAGGAGATTTGAGTTGTATACGGGTTTTAAGAGTTTGAAAAATATTGATTTCTATCAAAAGCTTGGTTATAAAATTTTTAAATCCAGGAAAATAGATGAAAATATTATATTAGTGTATTTGGAAAAGATAGTGGACTAAGATTTCATATTATTAGCTTGAGTTACCTTATTTTTATTGTGTTCATACGATGATTATCCAATTTATTCGATCTAGGCAAATAAATTTAAAACATAAAACAGTTAGATACTAATGATGTTATTCATTACAATGCCCATGCATAGATGAATGAGTATTTAACAGTCCCTTGGGGTAGTGGCAATCCTGTGAGGCTCTGGACCTTTCGACGGCGGTTCGACTCCGCCAGGGACTACTCAAATCCAATTATCGGTTGAAATATAAAATTTTGGTGACTCTAATATTCTCGCTGCCACATAAGGGGCATTGCACTGGTTCTTTGAGTTCTGGATAGGAAGTGTCGTATTTTGTGCTGCAGAGTCTGTAACTTTTTCTTATCTTCCATTCAACTGGCCAATTTTCGGGGATATCATATCTATGTTTACATTCTCTGTTTTTGCATATGATTATCCATTCTTTAATACCCGGACTCTTCATTAGATCACTCGTTTGATTTTCAAATTTTACCTTTAAATTCACTCATATTATTATGTTCACACCATGTAAATCCACAATTATTACAATTTAGCTTTAGATGACAAGATTGATTACCATCTTCATCAATGATTTCAATATTCCTGGATCCACATTTAGGACATTGAACATGCTCAAAATCAATTTTTGGATTTTCTGGTATGTTATGTTTATTATTTATTCCAAGGTAGATAGCAGATAAAATAATAAATATAAATAAGAATCCCAGTATTATTAATGTTGATTTTATCATGGAAAACCTTCCTTTATTTATTTTTTTTAGATTTTCTGATGAGAAAGAAGAGATATTATCAATCTATCTAAAAATTAGGATTAAAAAAATAAAAAATTGGGGTCTGCTGGTTTAACATTTTTTTTATTCTTCAGGTTCTAATAGGAGGAATGCTCCGCTTATTAATATCCATATTCCTATCAAAATACCTAAATAGATTGGGTTTAGGGCGTATATACCCAGTATTATGTATAGTATACCTAATATAATACCTAATACACCGCTCCATAGTCCATACGTTTTTTCTCTAACCAGTAAAGCTATGAAACCGGCTATTATAAGGATTATTCCGATTACATATAGTATAAGGTCTATAAAGATGCTGAACAGGTAAATATTGAACATTAAATCAATTCCAATAAGGAGACCAATAATACCCAGTATAAGAGTCAGCAATCCAGCTAGTTTACTATCCCTCATCATAGCAGCCCCACCTAAAATTAGTGAAACACCTATTAATATCAGTATAAAGCTTGAAAAGATATCGGCAGCAATTACACCAGCAACTGGGAATGCCATTACTATAAGACCAAGTATTATAGCTACAACACCAACAATTTTATTCATATCTACACCTCCTCTGTTCCAACAAACCCATTTAATATTTGTTTATCTTATACACCAACAATTTTATTCATATCTACACCTCCTCTGTTCCAACAAACCCATTTAATATTTGTTTATCTTATATATTAAGTTTGTTCAATTGTAATGGTCTAAACGATGAGAAGAGAATTTAAATGTATACTTGGCAGAATATTCAGATTTTAATAATAGCAAATCATTAAACAACTAGATATAATTGGAGATCATTTTATTTTGCCCAACACTATACACGGAGCACTATCAATTCCCCTTATCTGCCAGGGTAAAACTATTACCTCCTCTAAAACATCTTCCTTAGAAATGATACCTAGATTCATATCCTCTATAAGAATTAATGGGTCCCCTAAATCGTCCTGTTTCATAAAAGCATTTAAATGTGCTTTCTTCCCCAGTTCTTCATTTTGATAACTGGAAATAGAGATACAGTCTATACCAATGCACTTTATACTCTTGAAGTTTTCTCTTAGCCAATAAATAGTATCTGGTGATATTCCTGGATTCTGGGCAAGATATGTTTTTTTATGATCCTTTCTACATTTACCAAATCCTGTGTGGAAAAACAGGCAATCAATACCTTCTAGATCAACAGTAGATATATCTTTTATTTCTATAAGCTCTCCAGGGAACTTCGGACAATCTAGGATTAAAGGATTTGTAAAAATCAGTTCATCAAGGTGATAATCTGATATTATCTTACCGTCGGGTAGGAAATGTCTTGGAGCATCTGTATGTGTTCCACAGTGATTTTCAATGGTGACAAGAAAGCTATTATAACCATCTCCCTTGGAAATTTGTTTATTGGGACGTATAACCGGCTTATTTGTACCTATATAAACTGGACTATTCTCATCAACCATGTAGGATAGTAAAATGTATCTCAATTTATCACCAAAAAATTGAATCTAGTAAATTTAATATTGATATCTCTATTTTAATTTTTATCTTAATTCAAGAAATAGTTATATTTTAACCTATTCTAAGATAAACATACTTTTTAAGATAGATTTATTATTCGAAATATATGAAAAGATTCAATATAAGAATGATCTAAATAATATGTTAGAGAGAACTGGAGTCTTATAATGAAGTATATAAGGGGTAAGGTAAAGCATATTAAAAGGGAGTATCAGAAACGTTTAAAATCTGGGAAAACCAAAATATACACGAGTGAGCAATTTATTATCAACCTTCCAAAGGATACAAACTTCCAAGATAATGAGAACGTTGCCGTAATACCTTTAAAGACCTTTAATTATATGGAAAAAACCATTGAAGATGTGGAAAAGAAATATAATGATATGTATCAGGATAACGAGAATCTGCGAAGAAAAATAGACAAACAAAAAAACATTATATACAATTTGAAAACCAAAATTAGAGATCTGGAATCAATGAAATTAGTTGAGAGATTAGAAAAATATGAAAAGCTACTAACTGACTATAAAGAGTTACAAAATAAGCATGAACATTTACAAGGACAGTTAAATAAATCAGAAAATGAAATTTTACATTTGCAGCGAATTATTAAACAATTAGAGAGTGTAAGCCTTCTGGATCGTCTTTTAAACAGAGCACCACCTGATATAAAAAAGTTAGAAGAAATTAAAAAGAAATAATTATCATTAAATTCTTAAAATTGCTTTTAATGAAATCTAGAACCATTGTTTATAATTGAATTTATGCTTATTGATTTATTTTAATGATTTTCTTGCAATTGAAAATAATTAAATTAACCTCCTCCTTTTTTTACCTTTCGGACATGCTTTGTAGTTCTGTTTTTGAGTTGTAGCCGAGTGTTATGATGGTGCCTAGTAGAAGTACATTTAGTGAGATGTGTTTTTGTGACTGATTTTTGTGTGTAGTGGTGTATTTTTTCTAGGTCTAATGATTTTTTGGCAAATTACTGAGCAGAGCTCAGTAAACTCGCAACTATTAGTTGCGAGATTTGAACATGTCTTTGATTGTGCTCCTTATATGTTTATAAAATTGCCATTTTTGCATTTTTGTTTTTGAATTCCTGTTTAAGTTGTGTGAAAAATTTTTTGGTCTTTTCTTCAAGCTTTGAACCCTTTAAAATTTTTATAGGATAGCTTAAACTGTCTAAAGCTCTTTTTAATTTGAAATTGGATTTTGGGAAAATTAAGGGAATGATCTGGTACCTGGAAACACCTAATTGGTAGTTTTGGTAGGTGTAATGTCCTTTATCCATTAATATAGTATCGCCACGGCGCATTGCACGTCTTCTCCGCAGTTCATCAAGGATCTCCGGGTAAATTTTTGAATCATGAGGACGGCCTTCATGGATCAGGAAAGCCAATGGTTTCCGGGTGTGGTAATCAATGGCTATTGTGAGTTTATATTCTATGTAAAAGCTTTTTGATGGGATGTAATTCCATTTAAACTCTCGTTCTTCCAGGGATTTTTTGGTGATTTTTCTGCGGAACCAGTTAAGATCTAACTGAATATCGGTGGAATCCAACACGATCCAAGCCTTTTTACGTCTCTTTGACTGTGATATGGTGTTTAAAACCATCAGAATTAAATTAATAAACTGATCATCACTAAATTGACTCAGGAATCTTGGTAATTCATTATCAGAAGGCACTCTCGTTATGTCTGCAAATTTTTTAAGTTCGGGTCTTGTTTCCAGTTCTTTTAAAACGTATTAAACATTTTCTAGAGAAAAATGAGGCAATTACTATTTTTAACATCATCACAGACTTTTTGACAGGTTTTATGCCTTGTTTAGCCATTTTCTGCTTTACACGAGGTGAATCGAAATTTAAAGTATATTGCCTAACAAATTCCATTTGAAGTTTCTTCGGTCATGGATCAATATTATTGAAACAATCTAAGCATTTTATTGAATTGCTGTGATATATAATAGAATTATATTTAAAAAGATATTTATAAGCCCTCCCGGGAATAAAGGTCTAATGAAGCTGTTTATCTGCTAGAGTTAGTATGACGGGTTATGGAGCGAAGATAAAGTTTTATAATTCTTATTAAATGGCAAAATTTTTGTTAGTTTTTCAAGAAGATGGATAGGTCTCTTCAAGTCTGTATCTTCATGAATGAAATGTTAATTTTTGAATAAGGTTTTAAGGAAATTTAATATCATTTATCAAAAAACTGGAAAAAAATTAGGAATTAATAATACTTTAGAATCATTGAGATATTGAAAAATGAGAATGAATAATAAGATATTGAGAAACTTTTTTTTCATATTTCTTAAAATTGAAAACAGAGACTAATTTATTTAGTTAATTACCTTAATTTTACGCTAAAATGATTCCAATGGCAGTATGTATGCCAATATAATTCCTATTGCTCCAAATATGATGCCGATTATCCATACGATTATAACTACATTTTTTTCTTTCATAGGTCTTTTTAAAATTGACCTGATGAGGGAATTGAAACCTTCAGGAGGTACCGAGAGCCTTCCATCATCTCTCACTTCTGTGGGAGCGTGTTTCTGTCTTTCTAGAACACCAGCACTGTAAAATTTCAGAAAACTATCAATTATATTGGGCAAAAGTACAACAAAGGCTATGATCTTAACCCTACCTATAAATGCAACCGCTGCAATGGTGGCACCAATTATTAGTGTCCCAACATCTCCAGGAAAAACCCGTGAGGGGTGGCGATTATAAAATAGGAAAGCAAGCAAAGCACCTAACATAGCCATGGTTATGATAGATACATCATATTTACCCATAATAATACAGGAAGCTGTTAGGGAAACCATGGCAATTGATCCAAGACCTGATTCTATACCGTTGAGTCCTGCAAGCATGTTTGTTAAATTTGAAGCGATTGAGACAGCAATTGGTATGAAGATTATATAAATAATATCAACTCCTGGTGGAGCAATCCAGATTAATGGAATACCAGCAAGCCAGAGTAGAAACAGTTTTTCCTTGGAAGATAGCTCAACAATATCATCTACCATTCCTACGAGTCCCACTAAGAGGATAACAAGCAATGTAATTATCAACTGGAATTTTAAAGAAGGAAAGATATAAATTCCAATAAACATTCCAATTGTAAATCCGAATAGAATACCAATGCCACCCATCTCAGCCACAATCGGTTTTTCAAGCTTGTGAAGGTCTTTACCAACTATTTTTGCTTCTTTCAATTTGTCTATTAATCTTGGCATGGACACAAAAGTTGCAAAAAATGCAACTACACCACATATACTAGAGATCAACAAGATCGTCTGTGTACCTCCTAAAAATTGATCTAATCCCATAATTTCACCGCTTTAAGAGATAATATACTGTTCTTAATGGCATATTTAGCCTCTCTGAAATTTTATTAGCTGAAACTCCATTTTTATACATTTTTTTCACTTTTTCTTCTGTTTCTTCTGAATATTTTGGCTTTCTTCCCCTTTTTAGTTTTACATCATTTATATAATAAACAGATTTCAATGGGATTTGAAGAGCATCAGATATCTCACTTGGACTTGCCCCATCTTTTAACATTTTATTAACGTTTTTTATATCTAAGTCTAAATATTTTCGGGGTCTACCCCTTTTTATGGTTGGTTCAACTGCAATGTCAAGTTCAGAAAGGGCATCTAAATATTTTTTAGAAGTTCTTAAATAGAAGCTTTTTGGACATTTTATTTTTTTGAGGGTAGGATACTTATTTAGGAGATTAACAATGGTTCTGGCAGATAAAGGTTTGTTTACATAAATTACATCATCCAAGCTACCACCACTATCTTTTTATCATATCCAAAAATTTTTTTGCCTTTTTAGAGATGGGTTTACCAAATGTATCAATTTTCTTCCTCTCTTCTTGAACTTGTTTAGGAGTAACTGAAAATAAATTCGCTGATTCTTCCAGGGATAAATGGGCGCTTATATTTAATATGGATGCTCCGAATGCTGGCGGATTCACCTTAACGTGTAATCCTTTCATCCTTTTTTCTATTTCAAATTTTTTGGTTAGGACTTTTTTGATGTCAGGAATATATTCAATTTTTTCATGTTTATATTCCCTCAGGATTTTTGTTATGGATTCATCCATATTAAATACTTTTGTTTGATTTGTATCTAAATTCGGGCGAAGATTTGGGAATGGACCTGAATATTTGCTCCTTCTATCATAAGATGTGGTCAGATAATACTTTAATATATCCCATATAATTAGGACTTTAGGCATTTGAATGTAGAGTTTTTTTTCCAGCTTCCTTTTTGTTTCAATGTCTCTTATGAGTTCTTCGTCCAAAGAACCCTTCTTATCCATGAGGTGGTTTTTAATCAGGATATCGTTTAATAGTTCTTTTTTTAATTCTTTTTTGTCCTCTGAATCACGTCCCGTTATATCTAGTCTCTCATCGGCAGTTTTAACGGCTTTATCATAAATTTTCATCTTTTCTTCGTTGATGATAATCTTTTTTTGTAAATCATCAAATATTTCACGTGCAAATTCTTCGGCAAGTTTTACATAGGCTAATGAAAGAGCGGTTCTCACATTTTTGTCATTTATAATCGCTGGTTTCTTTCTGTGGAACTGTAAGAACTCAATACGGACATTTGGACCATATTTTTTTCGAATTTCTTTTTCATAGTTTATTCTCTCTTTAAAATCAACCGTAACTCTTCTACGTATCCATCTTCCACCTTCAAATGATCTAATAACAAGGGAGATAGTTTTAATAACCCCTCTTTTTTCATGTTTTAAAATTCTCACAATCTTTTTGAAAGCTTCTCTACTTAATGGAGATAATTCAGACATTTTCACCATATATTCTCCAGAGAGGGGGAGATATTTGATTAATTCAACTCTACAAACGCCATTCAAGTTTTCATAAATTTTTAAGTTATTAGAACCACAAGAACAGGTTTTAGTTGTAATATCAGCAATTTCATGTCCCTTAAATTTTTTTTCACATGATTCACACTTAACTATAACTAATTCTTCAAGATGGCCAATAGCTATTTTATGAGATGATATCGATGATTTAACCCGATCAAGGATGTTTTTTTTTGCTGTTGCTTTCATTCTAAAATATTGTGCATGATGGGTCGCATCTTGCACATCTTCAACCTTCACTTCCCCTAGCGGTGCACGGCTGTATCGCGTTAAACTTCGATAGGGGGCTTTGTAACCCCTTATCTCCATAGTCTCTCTAAATTCCTGTAATTTTTCTAGATTTCCTTTTAAATAAGAATAAAACTTAATATAGTTCTTAAAATCGTGTATCTTGTCTGTATCCTTTTTATTATGCCTTATTCTTTCTAAGAATTTTTCCACTTCTGCAATTAACGTAGATTCGTTCATTTTATTCTTTCACCAATACTAGCATCTTTTGAAGTTAAAATACTCATAGTTTCTTCTGTGGCAAGTATCATGCCTTCAGACTTAATTCCAAATAATTTAGCAGGTTTCAAATTTACCAGAACGACTACTTTCTGAGTTATAATTTCTTGAGGGGAATATTTCCGAGCAATGCCTGCAACTATCTGTATCTTTTTATCTTGAATATCAACTATTAGCTTCAGAAGATTGTCAGAACCTTTCACTGATTCTGCTCCAATTACTTTTCCAATTCTTAGATCAACCTTTGCAAAATCATCTATGCTTATTATATTCTTCGTTTTACTCTCACCTTCTAGATTTTTATAAAGCATTTCTTTTTGTTTTTTGATCACATCATCATCTATCTTGGAAAATAGTGGTTTAGCCTTTCCAATTTCATGGTTTGGTGGTACAAATTCATTAGCATTTTGCCAACTTATTTTTTCACCTTCTAAATCGAGTATTTTCATGATTTCTCTGGCTTTAACTGGAATGTAAGGTTGTAGGAGTACAGCCAGTGTCTTTGCAATTTGATTACATAGATATATGCATGTAGCTGCTTTTTCTTTATTTGTTTTAACAGTATTCCAAGGTTCTTTGTCGTTGAAATATTTATTTCCAAATTTTGCCAGTTTTATTATCTCAACAAGACCTTCCCTAAACTTAAACTGTTCAATATATTCTGAAACAAGATCTGGTGCATTTTTAATCCTTCCTATAAGTTTTTGATCGTATTCATCAAATGATGATGGGTTTGGCACTAATCCATCAAAGAATCTGTCTGTAAATGAAAAAGTTCTGTGCAGGAAATTTCCCAGAACATCAGCAAGTTCATCATTTATTCTTCTTTGAAAATCGTCCCAGGAAAAATCAGTATCACGGTTAAGAGGTGCGTTTACAGTGAGATAATATCTTAAACTGTCAGCATCAAAATATTGAAGAAATTTAGATGTCCAGATCACCCAGTTTTTACTGGTTGACATTTTTTGCCCTTCAAGTGATAGATATTCTCCTGCAATAATGTTTGAGGGTAATTTACACCCATAAGCCATAAGCAGAGCTGGCCAGAATATTGCGTGGTGGTAAATTATGTCTTTACCAATAAAATGAATTGTTTTATCATTCCAGTATTCCTGCCAGGGCAGGTTTTTTTCACGTGACCACTGTGCAGCAGATGAGATATAACCTAGAAAGGCTTCACCCCAGACATATATTATCTTTCCTTCTCCTTCCTTTAGAGGTACTGGAATTCCCCATTCCATGTCTCTTGTTAATATCCAATCTTTTAAACCTTCCATTAGCCATTGAAGAGCATAGTTTCTGACATTTGGAGGTAAATCTTGGTTATTTTCTATCCAATTTTTTAAATCCACCTGGAAATGACTTAATTTGAAAAAATAATGTTTAGATTCTCTAACTTCTGGCGTTGATTTACAGATAAGACATGTGGGTTCAAGAAGCTGTATAGGGTCTAGATGTCTCCCACAGCTCTCACAGTGGTCGCCCCTTGCATCTTCACCACCACACTGGGGACATTTTCCTTCCACATACCGGTCCGGCAAAAACCTTTTGCATTCCACACAGTAAGGTTGTTTTATTTCGCTCTCATAAATATAACCCTTCTCATAAAGTTTCAGGAAAAAATTCTGGGCAATTTTGTAGTGTATTGGATCAGTAGTTCTCGAGAAATAGTCAAATGATATGGCACATGATTCCAGATCATGTTTAATCATCAAATGATACTTATCAACGATTTCTTTTGGAGATATCCCTTCATCTTCCGCTCTTACAGCAATTGGTGTTCCATGTTCATCTGTTGCACATACAAACAGAACATCCTCACCATGCATTCTTTTATATCTTGCATATATGTCTGCAGGGATGTAGGTAGATCGTAGATGTCCTAAATGACAGGGTCCGTTTGCATAGGGTAGTGCACAGCTTATAAATACTTTACTCAACTTTAATCCTCCTTAAATATAAAAAACTGATTATATTATACTTTTTGGTTTTTAATATTCTTTTTAATAGTTTAAGAACTTCATGTCAATTGTTTACCAATTAAATATATGTAAGAATAGATAAGAGTCTATGATATAAGATTGATAATTTATTTACTGTTATTTTTTCTATATAAAATTTGGCAGCATATATCCTTATGGAAAATAACTTCATCAATTCTTATTGGGGTAATGGCTCGATAAACGACGAAATAATGTCAAATTGGAATTTTTTTATTAAATTTTTTATTAATCCTGATTATTATTTATCATGGATTGCTTTTATTTAACTCATGGATTAATTATTTTATTTACAATGGTTAAACTATAATCATGGTTTCAGTTTCATACATAAATCCACTCTCAGAGGAAGGAAAAGAGATAGCAAGGGAATTAGGTGATTTGAATCGCATATTAGATGAAAACAGCCAATTGATACAAGCAGTAATTCAAAGTAAGCATCAAGAAATCTCAGACGACAGTTATATACCTAAAAATTACGTGGATCTGGCAGTTAAGAGAATAGAATGGCATGTAAGAAAAAGAAATGATCCAGAATATAAGTCTAATAAAAATAGGTATTCTTTTCTTTTTAATGAAGGTATATCTAAATTTGATGTAGTCAGTTTTTATCTTCTCTGTCAGGCAATAGGGATCAAATTTGGTCCCAATTCCCGCGAAAGCAAATTAATGATAGAATCCCAGGGAAAGATCATGGAAGATCGGCTTGAAGAACTCCCCAGATATGAAAGAAAAGAGATTGTTGGGCAAATACTCAACAATATAATAATTGATGAAAGGATTAAATGGACCTTTTTGGAGGATCTTTTAAGTTCAAGGAAAATAAATCTGATGGATTTGATTTTAAGTAATGGAGAACTTATTTTAGATAAAGCAGATTTTATAAAGAGGTTCTCCGATAGAATAGAGCTTAGAGATCCTGAAAAAATGTATAATTTAGTGATTGGTGAGAGAATCAAGGAACTTATAATGATAAAGATGATCATGCAAGAAACTGAAGATTACATAAGTCAGGTTCATGATATGTCAAGAAATATTGAACCTCACCCCTCATTAATTGAAATTGGAGACAGAATATCAGATGTCCTGCAGGAACAAACACAATATTATCCTAGATTCGAAGGTGAGGTCACTGCATCAACATTAAATCCAAATGCGTTTCCACCGTGTATAAAACTGATATTGGAAGGTGTTGGATCAGGAAAAAGAAACGATGCTATTGTCCTAATTCTCACTTCATTTCTATCTTATGCAAGACTGTATCCCTCAATTTTCAGCCAAAATATGACAGTAAAAGTATCTGATGCAGATCCTGACCTTAAAATTATTCAAAATGAGATTTTGCCATTGATATATGAGGCTGCGGGAAACTGTAATCCTCCACTTTTTGATGATCAGCCTCAAGAAAAGCTCAATATAACAGCAAAACTTGGTTTTGGGCTGCATGAAACTCCTAATCTAAAACATGAAGGGGAAAGTAAATGGTACACACCTATGAGCTGTGAGAAGATAAAAATTCACCTCTCCACTCTGTGTAAGCCAGATGAGGCATGTAAAAAGATTGGAAATCCATTAAGTTATTATACAAGGAGAATGAGCGAAGTTAAGTCTAAAAATAAACCCAAAAAATAAATGAACCTAAATAAACGTTAATAAAAAATAAAACTCTAAAAATAAAATTAAACGAAATTAAGCTATAATTATCTAAATAGTGGATGTGATAGGATTTTCCAACCAGCCACCCTAAAGGAACGCCGAATATATTACAGGGAAGAATGGGATGTAAATCAAATCCCTGATTTTGTCAAAAAAAATATGGAAGAAAGGGAGTTTGGGTTCGATCACGTTGGAAAAGGTCCAAATGATAGATACAAAGTTTTCCGGTCATTAGAGTATTTAAGACGGTTTTTAAGATCCAAAACACCATTTGCAGCATACTGTTCAGTAGCCTTTTATGGAAAACCATGGAAAAGAGGCGATTGGATAAAATCAGAACTTGTGTTTGATGTAGATGCTAAAGATTTACCTATTAGATCTTGTTCATGTGATAGTGTTTGTGAAATCTGTTTAGATGAGGCAAAACAGATTGTGGTTGGTTTGATAGACACTCTAGGTGGAGATCTGGGTTTAGGGGATATTCATATTGTTTATTCAGGCAGAGGTTATCATATACGGGTTTTAGATGAATCTGTGATGGAGATTGATAGTGATGTACGTTCTCAGGTTCTAAAATATATAATTGGAGCGGAAGTGCCCAGAAGTACCTATGAGGCTGATGGTGTAAATTATAATCTTGAGCATTTCTCTATTCCCTTTGGATATCCACAAGTTTTTACAGAACGTGTTAAATATTCTATCCTGCATTTAACTGAAGAAGCTAAAATTGAAGATGTGAGTAAACAGCTTATTAGGAAAGTTATCCAAAACAGGGAGGTTGTAGAAAAGGGAGAATGGGGTAAATTTAAAACTATAATTGGTCCCATAAATTATAAAAGGTTTATCAGAGGGATCGCGGCATTAAACATGGGTCTGGTGGATGCAAAGGTTACCATTGACCTTAAAAGGATTTTAAGACTTCCCACTTCACTTCATTCTATGGTGAGTATGAAATGTATGGAAGT
>VGTM01000035.1 GCA_016874685.1 Methanobacteriota archaeon | reverse complement strand
AACACACACAGGAACTCTAACCACATACATCTCCTGGCTGATAATATTTTTAGGAATAGCCTGTTATTTGGCTTTAGGAGGGATTTAAATGGAGATAATTTTAGTTCAGTGGATCCTACTGGTTTTCATGGTTGTGGGAGCAATCATAGCTGTGGAGATAAAAGATCTACTCTCGGCAGTAATTGCTGCTGGGGTAGTTGGATTTTCTCTAACTGTAGTTTTTCTACTACTTCAAGCTCCGGATGTAGCAATAGTTCAGGCAGGTGTTGAGGTAATAACACTTATAATGTTGGTTGCAGCATTGGCAAAAACAACAAGAGAAGGTATCCCAACCCCATGGATGTCAACAGGCATACTTTTAGGACTTGTATTTCTCTTACTGTTCCTTGGAACATTTGCTACCGGATTGACAGATCTACCACCTTTTGGTAATCCAGCTATCAATGTGACAAACTATTACTTCCAGCATGGTGTTCAAGATACAGGTGCTATAAATTTAGTAGCAGCGATCATATTGGATTACAGGGGTTACGATACATTAGGGGAAGCAATAGTCTTGTTTACAAGTGCGTTGGGCGTGGCAGCAGTTCTTAGAGGTTTCAAATCGAAAAAAGGAGGGAAGGAAGAATGAAAGGTATGAGTCTTATAGTCAGGACTATATCAAGACTAATAGTGGCTCCAATACTCCTATTTGGAATATACATAGTATTACACGGTCACTTAACTCCTGGAGGAGGTTTTCCTGGAGGAGTAATAATAGCAGCAGGTATAGCACTGTTGATTCTCTCTTATGGTCTTAAAGCAACTACAAAGAAAATAAATTATGATACAACCAAGGTTTTAGATTCCTTTGGTGCATTTTTATTTGTGGCTATAGCCTCAGGAGCAATTGCTCTTGGATATTTCTTTGCACCTTACCTTGGTCTAATTGCTATGGGGACTCCAGCCCAATGGTTTAGTGCTGGGGGCATACCTTACTACAACATAGCCATTGGTATAAAGGTGGCAGGAGCACTTGCAGCAATGTTTATTGGTTTAGTGATAGTAATTATGATGGGTGAGGAAGAATGATAGCAAATCTAAATTATGTTATGGCAGCAGTAATATTCACGGTAGGACTTTATGCCGTATTAGTCAAAAGAGACCTAATTAAGATAATAATAGGCATAGGCTTTATGGAATATGGGGTAAATCTATTTTGGATTTCTTTGGGATATAGAACTGGGGGGACAGCACCCATTATAACTCCAGGTGAGGTTTCCCATACAGCAAGTTGGGTTCCTCAAACAACATTAGTTGATCCCATACCACAGGCTCTGGTGCTAACCGCCATTGTCATTGGTCTTGGGACTACTGTTTTGCTGATAGCAATAGCTGTAAGAGCATATCAACGTTATGGAACGTTTGATATCCAAAAAATGAGGGAGTTGAAAGAATGATTGAAGGAATAGTCAAACAAGCCCCAATATTAGCTATTGTGATACCTTTACTTATGTCCACTTTGATCCCACTGCTTGGAAGAAAACACACGATAATTAGAAATACATTGGCTTTTTTAGGTCCTTTAGGTTCAATTGCAGTATTATCGCTGTTAATTAATCCAGTTTTTGATGGAGGACAAAGGATAATTTACATGTTGGGGGGTAGAATACCTCCTTTTGGGATAAATCTCGTTGTCGACAGTTTAAGTTTGCTTTTGGCCATCTTAGCTTCAGGTCTAACGCTTTTGGCAGTGATTTATTCTTACAAATACATGAAAAAATACACGGGACTTGTGCAGTATTATGCTTTGGTGATGTTGCTAATGGCAGGGATACTCGGGATCATTTTAACAGGGGACTTGTTTAACCTGTTTGTGTTCCTTGAGATAATGGCAATATCAGCATACGCATTGGTGGCATTTACAACTGGAAAAGAACAAGTAGAGGCTGCATTCAAATTCCAAGTTTTAAGTACCATTGGTACATTGGGTGTTTTAATAGGGATAGCATTGCTTTACGCCATGACAGGAACATTAAACATGGCAGATTTAGCTCAGCGCATACCACTGGTCGGACAAAGCCCAATTTTCAGCTTTGCACTCGTCTTCTTTTTATTAGGGTTCGGACTTAAGGCTGCCATGGTGCCATTACATTCATGGCTTCCTGATGCTCACCCAGCAGCACCCTCACCAATAAGCGCACTTTTATCAGGTGTTGTGATAAAAACAGGAGTTTATGGTCTTGCAAGGGTAATATTTACGATCTACGGGGTTTCAATGGTTGCAATCCATCCATTTCTATTGGCGGTTTTAGCATTAGGTGTAGCTACAATGGTTGTTGGTGGACTTATGGCAATGGTTCAAGTGGATATAAAAAGGATGTTGGCTTTTTCAAGTATAAGTCAAATGGGTTATATTTTATTTGGAATTGGAATAGCTACAGGACTTGCTATTACCGGTGCTATATTCCACGTCTTAAACCATGCCATAATGAAAGCACTCCTCTTTATGTGCGCTGGTGTGATCGTATATAGAATTGGAACCAGAGACATGAGTAAACTTGGTGGATTAGCAAAGAAGATGCCAGTGACTGCATTAGGATTTTTAGTGGGGGGACTGGCAATAGCAGGTATCCCACCATTCAATGGATTTTGGAGTAAACTTATGCTATATATAGCTGGTTTTCAAAGTGGCAATTCACTAGCGGCAGTTGTAGCCATCTTAATGAGTGTTATAACACTTGGATATTTCCTAAGATTTTTCCAGCAGATATTCCTTGGTAAACTCCCAAAAAACCTAGAAGAAGTCAAAGAAGCACCGCTGGCAATGCTTTTGCCTATAGTCATTTTAATACTGCTTTGCATCTTAATAGGTTTGTATCCTCAAGTCTTTATGAACTTGTCTCAAAGTGCAACGAATGCCGTTCTTGATCAAACTGGTTATATAAGGAGTGTTTTAGGATGATAGGAAAATTTCTGGTTACTTGGTTTTGGATGATGGTAATATGGATTCTTTTGACCGACACATTAGGATACGAATTTGTAATTATGGGAATTATATCCACTTTGATAACTTCGTTGGTGTTCTATGACTATTTTGTGGTGGAAGGACCCACAAGGAAATTAAATCCTGTAAGATTTTTCTATGGATTAGTCTATATTATTTTCAAATTGGGTTATGAAATCATAATGGCAAATCTGGATGTGGCATATAGAGTATTACATCCAAAGATGCCTATAAAACCAGGTATAGTGAAAATAAGAACAGGTTTGAAAAGAGACACAGGTATAACAGGAATGGCAAACTCAATTACTCTTACACCCGGTACATTGACAGTTGATTGTGATGAGAGTGATGTGGGTAACCTATACATACATTGGATAAATGTTGTAAGCGAAGAGCCAGAAAAAATAGACAAAGAAATACCACAAAGATTTGAATCATGGCTTAAAAGGATTTTCGAATAGGAGGAAAAAAATGACCATATTGGAATTTATATTTTACGGATTCCTAATTTCGGCAGCTTTAGTTATTATAAGAGTAATTAGGGGTCCAACAGCACCAGACAGAGTAGTGGCAATGGATCCATTTGTTACAATGATGGTTGTTCTGCTTGTTGTAACATCATTTCTCTCAGCAAGGAGTATATACTTGGATATAGCGCTTGTTATAGCCATTTTAGGTTTTATAGGTACAGTGGCAGTTTCAAAGTATCTCGAAGGAGGAGAACTGAAGGAGGGTGTTGAATAATGTTAGAAGGTCTAAAAAATCTATGTAGAAAAAAATCCCCGTGGTTGATGCATTTTAACACAGGATCATGCAATGGTTGTGATATTGAGATAATAGATGCCCTAACACCAAGATATGATGCGGAAAGATTTGGGGCTGTACTCAAGGGAAGCCCAAGGCACGCCGATGTGATGTTGGTAACAGGACCTGTAACAAAACAAGTTAAACCGAGATTAAAGAGAGTACATGCACAAATGCCAGAACCAAAAGCAGTTATTGCAGTTGGGAATTGTGCAGCAACAGGGGGAGTTTTTAAGGGATGTTATAGCATCGAAAATGGTGTAGATAATGTTATTCCTGTAGCTGCTTATGTACATGGGTGCCCACCAAAACCAGAGGCAATATTATTTGGGGCAGTTACTGCATTAAACGCTTTATTCGGTGATTAAATGGATGAAAATCAGTTAATAGAAGATCTAGAAGAGGAATTAGGTAGAGCTTTACTTGAACATTATATACAAAGAAAAAGAAGAGTTTTTATCAGGATAAATAAGGATGCAAATAGGAAAATGGCAAGGTTAATAAAAGAAAAATATAACGGGTTTATTTGTGTTATGACTTCTGTTGACGCAGGTGATGATTTAGAATTGGTCTATCATTTTGCAATAGAAGGAGAGGAAGGAAGGCAGATAAACCTAAATGTTACAGTTTCAACCCCAAAAAATATTCCCGAGATAAAAACTATAACCGATATAATACCAGGATCTGCGTATCCTGAAAGGGAAGCACAAGATATGGTTGGCCTTAAAATAATAGGTCTTCCAGATCCAAGCAGACTATTTTTGGCAGATGATTGGCCTGAAGGGGTTTATCCAATGCGTAAATATTAAAAGGTGATCTAAATGGCTTTAAAAATACCAATCGGTCCACAACATCCAGCATTAAAAGAACCAACCAATTTCAGTGTGGAATTAGATGGAGAAGAAATTGTAGATGCTTACGTAAAACCAAATTATAATCATCGTGGAATGGAAAGATTAGCAGAAGAGAAAACATATCCTCAAGTTCTTGTTCTTTATGAGAGGATCTGTGGTATCTGTTCACAAATTCATCCACAATGTTTTGCACAAGCAACTGAAGATGCCCTGGGAATTGAGGTCCCAGAAAGAGCAAACTATATAAGAACAATTATGTGCGAGCTTGAAAGGGTTCATAGTCATCTTTTATGGGCGGGTGTAGGTGCTCATGAATTAGGTTTTGACACTGGTTTAATGTATCTTTGGAGGGACAGAGAAGCTGTAATGGATATCTTGGAGATGATATCTGGAAATAGGGTTAATTACAAGATGAACACCATTGGCGGAGTTAGAAGAGATATTGATGAGAGGAAGATTCCCATGCTTCTTGAAGCACTTGATGCATACGTACCACAAGTAGATCTTTATGCTAATGCTTTTACAAAAGACCCAACCCTAAGAGCAAGGCTTGAAGGATCTGGGATACTAACACGAAAAGAAGCAGATGAACTATGTGTAGCTGGTCCAACAGCCAGAGCATCAGGCCGTGATGTTGAAGTGAGAAGAGATGATCCCTACGCAGCCTATGAAGAGGTTGATTTTGAGGTACCTGTCGTAGATGATGGAGATATCATGGCGAGAGCTGTTGTACGTCTATTGGAACTTTATCAATCAATAAACATATTAAAACAAGCTTTAAAGAACATACCAGAAGGACCCATACAAGCAGACATTGACGAGATACCCGAAGGTGAAGGGGTCGGAAGGATTGAAGCTCCAAGAGGCGAAGTCATCCACTATGTAAGATCAGATGGATCATGGTATCCTGAAAGAACCAAAGTAAGAGCTCCTTCATATGTAAATATACCTGCATTGATCCCAATGCTTATTGGAGATACTGTGGCTGAAATACCAATAACAGTGGCAAGTATAGATCCTTGTTGGAGTTGTACAGCGAGGGTAGCTATTGTTGATACAAATAAAAAAACTGAAAAGATCATGACATTCGAAGAGATTAGGTCACATTATGGTTAAGGAGGAGAAGAAATGTTTGCCCTTGAAGCTTTAAAAATGTTATTGAAGAAGCCTTTTACATGGAAATATCCCTTTGAACCAATCGAAGTTCCAGAAGGATTCAGAGGAAAACCGGAATATGACGAAGAAAATTGCATTGGTTGTGGAGCTTGTGCAGCTGTATGTCCTGCAGAGGCAATAACAGTCACAGAAGATGCTAAGGTAGTATTGACGCTTTCTTATGCAGATTGCACTTTCTGTGCAGACTGTGAAAAAGCCTGCCAATGGGATGCAATTACATTATCAAAGGAATTTGAACTCGCAACTTTGGATAAAAGCCAGGCTATAGTTCAAATTGAAAGAGAAAAAAACGTATGTGAAGGTTGTGGGGGAACAATCTCTGCAGTGGAACAAATGGACTGGATAAAAGAGGAGATTTCTGAAATTAAGGATAATATTCCTGCTGATGATCTGGAGGCAATTACCAAATTATGCCCTGAATGTAGAAGAGATAAAGCAGCTGAAAACATCATCTCGGAGGTCTATTCATGATAATACATGCACAAGTTGGTATATGCGGCGGGTGTGTAACCTCAAAGGTTTATGAAAAGTTTCCTGATGAAGAGATTTACTACACTCAACATTCAATGGCAAAAGAGGAACTCATTGAAGATAAATTTGGGGCACATGAGAAGGTCAATGTTGTCAAACCAGAGGAATTACCAGAGGCTGATATAGGTATAATCGAAGGACCTGTTTGTTTTCAGGATAAAGAAGAGACAAAAAAAATCCTTGATGCGATGCGAAGCAAAGCAAAAAAATTAGTTGGAATTGGTGTCTGCATTTGTGGAAATGGAAAAAACACAGGAGGATTCATTTCTCCAATATGTAGTAGTGATGGATTAGAGCGTTTTTGTAGATTTTTCAGGATTAGACATTTTCCAGCAGTAAGGTTTGTAGATTTGGACTATGCTATACCAATTTGTTGTCCTACTCCTGAAGGAATTTCAACTTTAATAGATGCTATTCTTAGGGATGATGAGGATTATCTTAAACCATTTGAAAAGATGGCAGAAGAATTACCAAAAAGCGTATTAGAAGATGTAGTCGACGAAGATTTATGTATAAGTTGTGGTGCATGCGCTGCTACATGCCCCACCAGATGTATAGAGATTGTCTATGGAAAACCTAAAATTGAAAGAAGTGTAAACAGATCAGAATGTATAAAATGTGGAACTTGTTATTTCCAATGTCCGAGAAGTTTCATAGATTTAGATAAACTCACTGAAAAAGTATTTGGAGAACTTGGAGATGAATCCTTAGGTAATTATCAGGAGATTTATGCTGCACGTTCAACTGATCCAGAAATACTAAAAATAGCTCAAGACGGTGGGATAGGAACCGCACTCCTCTCTTATGCATTTGAAAATGGAGTTGTAGATGGTGCTGCAGCAGCATTAAGAAGTGAGGAGAACCCATGGCAACCTATTGATTTTATTGCACGCAATAAGGAAGATCTTCTAAAAGCTGCTGGAACTAAATATTCATACGCATCAATTATAAAAACCACAAGAGATGCAATTGAGGATGAATTTGGAAAATTCGCCTTTATCGGCACACCTTGTATGATCCAAGCCATTAAAAAGATGGAACTCTATCCATATGGTTCAAGGGAGATTCATAATCACATCGATTTTTCCATAGGACTTGTTTGCATGGAGAATTTCTTGTACGGTTCTGTGAGATCCATAATTGAGTATGAGGCTGGTGTTCCTTTAAGTAAAGTCAAAAAAATGGACATTGGAAAGGGCAAATTCTGGGTTTACACTATTGATGGAGATGTCATAGCAATTCCTTTGGCTGAGGCAGCAAAATATGCTGGAGGAGGCTGTCATTTCTGTTTAGACTATGTATCTGAATTATCAGACATCTCAATAGGTTCTGTTGGCGCTCCTGATGGCTGGTCGACGCTATTTGTAAGAACAGACAAAGGTAAAGAAATAGTCGAAAACGCCATAGAGGGAGGATACATTGAAGTTAAACCAATTGATGAGGTTAAACCAGGTTTAGGTTTAGTTAAAAAGCTTGCAAACAAAAAGAAAAAAGATAACTTGAAACATGTCCTTGACCGTAAAAAGGAGGGTAAACGCATACCTTATTTGAAGGTTTAATTTTTTATTTTTTGCTTTATATACAATTTTCTTTTCTTTTTATTTTTTATGATTATCTAGGAATCAAAAATTCATTCAAAAATTCATTTTTGGTGTATTCATCTTTTGTTCATAATTCCACAACGCTTTTATATAATGAAATATCACATTTAATTTGTTTGAGAAGTATGTAAATCCCGTTTCTTTTTTCTTTTTTATGGGAAACGGATATAAATGGTGATAAAATGCATGATTTGGTTAAAGAATCTGTAGATGATATGGACGCAGCATTAGAATTGCGTAAAAGTAAAAAAAGTGTAGT
The DNA here is from genome assembly GCA_016874685.1 of Methanobacteriota archaeon. Classification (GTDB taxonomy): domain Archaea; phylum Methanobacteriota; class Methanobacteria; order Methanobacteriales; family Methanobacteriaceae; genus VGTM01. Next base: position 8,608 of record VGTM01000035.1, on the reverse strand, counting down.
TGATATTGTAGATGCGGTATCAGAGCTAAAAACAGAAGAAGCCATGAAACTTGGAATGAATTTTAAAAGATTCCCTTTAGGCTGTGATTTAACAGAGATTTTGGTTGGAACTTGCGCATCTGATCTAACAAAGCAGGATTTAATTGGTAATTGTATTCTAACTAATATGATCGGAGCTTCTATTCATGTATGTGCGTATGCGTTTGCAGATATTGCAGAAGCCTATGGAATGCGTGGGATTGAGATCCTCAAAGAGATAAGATCGGTTACGGATGTTCCGTTGGATATTGATCATTTTGGTATGTATGGTCCTATGAGATTTCCAAGGGAAATCACAGGATGTCCAGGACAATGTTACCTGCAGGGTCCACCTTTTGTGGAATGTCCAAGAGGAAGGATACATTTAAGACTTTTCGATAGAGAAAAAGAAAATTTGGACGAAAAAGAAGAATGGGTAAAATATGCAGCTTCTTTGTGTATAAATCTTATAGGAGAACAGGGAGGAGAAGGCCATGCAGCTTCAATAAGGGAAATGAAAGACGTGGCTGCGCTGGCAAGAGAATATGGAAAAGGTATACTTGCTATTATGTTTGTAGGAGAGGGCTATGAAGATTTAATTGTCGGATTCGAAAAGGCATTGGAAATGGGAGCAGATGCTTTTGTCTTAGAAGCAGGTCCGTTTAACAGATCCAAAAACAGATTAGATAGTTTTGCAAAGGCTGTAGCCATGGCAAGAATATTAGTACCAGGAAAAGTTGTGGCAACAAATGGTGCATATGAAGATGAGTGTAGAATTGGATTGCGAGCAGGTCTTAACGCAATAATAAGTGGGTTTCCAAAAAACCATCATGGATACATGTGTGGATATTCCCCTGGGACAGCGAAGAGGGGAAACTTTGGGGTACCAAGAATCATAAAAATTATTCAAGATGAGATCAAGGGCAACTCAACAAATGTACCTGCACAAAGAAGGGAATTGGAAGCTATAGCAAGAGCCATAAAGGTATCTGGCATTGGAAATCTTTATCCAAATAAAATAGGATGGTCAACGGTTGGAGATGCCCATTGGGTTTGTGTAGCCAATTCACCAGTTTATGAGAGGATGAACGTAACAGCAACAGCAGAGGACCTTTCAAGAGATTTGGGAGGAGCTTCTGTTGCCTTGCTTGGGGGGAGATTCACTTCATGGGCTATAGCCAAAGAACTTGATGGAGTGGTAGATGAGATCGTAATAAGTGATGTTGATCCATGGGTTGAAAGAGTTACTATTGAAACTCTAAGAGAAGGGTTAAAATCAGATATAGTTGGTGCTAATGGCAATGACCAAGAAGCATCTAAGCAAGCTGATAACACAATAATAACCTCAACATTTTCAGACATAGCCGGAATGATGGCAAAAAAAATACCTGAGGCAATTACTCTAATACCTGAAATTCCGGGAAGGGCCCTTTAAGGATTAAATAGAATAATAGAACTTATTTAGTAAACCTAGCATGCACATGCAGAAAAGGAGATGAGCGAAAGTCTATTATACTACAATTAGAGCAACTGACGATAAACACAGCTTCTGAGATACTTTTAAATGGGTATTTTTGATTTGTATTACATTCTTCTTTTTTTAAGACATCCGAATCATTGATAATTTTTGGATATTTTATTTAATTGTTAGATTTAGAAAAATTTTAGTTTTTTTCTAAATTAATTCTCATTTATTTTATTATAGTTAATATTCAATCTTTTTACCGGTTTTTACCTCAATTGTCTTTAAAGCTTCTTCAACATGCACTCGAACATACCATCTATCATCATTTAAAGCCTCTAGGAGGGGGTCAATTGCTTTTTCATCTCCTATCCTACCTAGTGCACCTGCTGCGTGTTTGCGGATACCAATATCTTCGTCTTTTAAAGCAGCGATAAGTAGTGGAACTGCCTCTTCATCACCTATCATCCCTAAAGCCTCTACTAAATAGCCTCTAAATTCTGGATTATCATGTCCTAATGCCTGAATAAGGGGTTTCACTGATCTCTTATCCCCTATCTCCCCCAATGATATTGCTGCATTATTTCGAACATTTTCATCTTCTAAAGCCGCTATGAGTGGTTCAACTGCCTTATCATCCCCTATTTTCCCGAGAGCAACAGCTGCTTTCCATTTTATTTCAGCATCTTCGTTTTTTAAAGCCTCTATGAGCGGTTCAACGGCGTTTTTATCTTTTATTTTTCCTAAGGCGTGCATAGCTTTCCCACGAATGTCTTCATCTTCATTTTTTAAAGCATTTATAAGACCTTTAACATCTTTTTTTCCCTCTAATTTATCCACATTCGGAGTTCTACTTGAACCATTGAAAAGTCTCATACTTTCACCTTTATAGTCAGATCTCAAAAAGGATCTTTAAAAATATTTAAGTTTTTAATAGGAAATAATTAATGTTTAGAGATTACCATTACTTTATTTTTGCCTAAGATAAATTTTTTAGTTTAAAAATGGTTAAATGTAGTAGTGTTTTAATCTGTAGAAATGAATAAAAACCGAAAGAAAGTATTCTTGACTTGAACAAAGGGGTATCATGAAACTAATAAAGAAAATCCAAGACTTTCAGGTTCTGGATCTAATCAAAAAGGCTAATAAAATCACTTTAGGTAGACATGGTAATAAAATAACCTTGGAACGAGCTATATTCCTATCCTGGTGGTGTGATAAGGGAGACTGTGCCTTTTGTTACATGTCCACCCAGAAAAACAAGATAAAAGAACCTGAAAGTGCACGAAGAAATGTAAACTCCATCTTTGCAGAAGCAGAATTGTGCAGAAGGCTGGAATGGAAAATCGAGTTCCTCTCAGGAGGATATGGGTCATTTTCAATTCAGGAAATTAAAAATATCTCCCAAGAGATATATCAAATAACTGGAGAACCAGTTTGGCTTAATATTGGAATAACAAAAGATTTGGGAGATTTTGGAGAGGAAGTAGTGGGAATTACAGGAGCAGTTGAGACAGCCAACCCAGAGCTTCACAGCCAGATCTGTCCAAGTAAATCCCTAGAAGATATAGTGGAAATGCTAGAACTTGCTGGTGATTTAGGATTTAAGAAGGCAATAACAGTAATTCTTGGCCTTGGTGAATCTCCTCAAGATTTAAAATACCTTTTTCACATGATAAAGGATTTAGATATTGATAGAGTAACTTTTTACTCCTTAAATCCTCATAAAGATACTTATTATGAAAACAAACCTCAACCTGCATCTCTTTATTATGCTGGAGTAGTATCAGCAACAAGAATAAAATTCCCAGATCTTAGGATAATTGCAGGCACATGGATTGACAATCTGGCAAGTATTGGGCCTTTGCTTCTTGCTGGAGCCAACGGACTTACAAAATTTCCCTTTTTTAAAATGTTTGGAACTAAATATGGAAAAAGAGTTGAAGAAGAAGTTTTTTGGGCTGGAAAAGAGCTAACAGGAACTTTTACAGATTTTAATAGACTGAAAGATGGAAATAGCCCAGATCCAAAAATTGAACCATTTATAAAAAGATATATGGATAAATGTCTTAATAATAAAGATAATAATAAAGCAGATAAAACATACCAAAATAAACAACAATAAAACTTAAAAAAGTTAACAAAAAAAATTTAATGCCTTACATATTCAAGGAGGAATAGCAATTAAGATGAAATGTGGATTAGAGATACATGTTCAACTTGAAACTGATTCTAAGCTCTTTTGTGACTGTCATACCAATTATCAGGAAGCACCACCAAACACTAACATCTGTTATGTGTGTTTAAACCAGCCAGGTGCAAAACCTTATCCACCCAATCAGGAAGCCATGGAAGGCGCAATAAAAATAGCTCTCATGCTTGCCTGTGACATAGCCGATGATGTAACCTATTTCCTGAGAAAACACTACAACTACCCTGATCTTCCATCTGGATATCAGCGGACATCCATTCCCATAGGTTATGGTGGTGATCTAAATGGTGTGCGAATTCGAGAAGTTCACATAGAAGAAGATCCAGGTCAATATAAGCCAGATTTAGGTGTGGTTGATTTCAACAGGTCTGGAATACCTTTAATTGAAATAGTAACTGAACCCGATATGAATTCTCCAGAGGAAGCCAGAACTTTCATGCGAGAACTTATAAGAGTCTTGGAATACAGTGGTAATGCCCGCGGTGAGGGAACTATGCGTGCTGATGTTAACATTTCTCTTGAAGGAGGAAAAAGGGTTGAAATAAAGAACATAAACTCCATAAAAGGGGCTTACAAGGCATTGAAGTTTGAGATGGTAAGACAGAAAAATCTTCTTAAAAGAGGTGTCAAGGTAACGCAGGAAACTAGGGCGTTCCTTGAAGCACAGATGATAACTGTTTCCATGCGTCTTAAAGAAGAGGCTGAAGATTACAGATACATACCTGACCCGGATCTCCCACCCATGATGGCGGAGGAAGAGCAAATAGAAGGTATAAGAGAGAAAATGCCTGAACCGCCTCATATTAAGACCAAAAGATTTATTGAAGAATATGGGATTGAAGAAGAGCATGCAAAGGTTATGACATCAGAACTGGAACTTGCAAATGCATTTGAAGAGGTAGTAAAGGAGATCGAACCGAAATTTGCAGCACTTTGGATGAGAGATGAGCTTAAAAGGGTGCTTTACTACAACAAGATGAGCTTTGCGGAAAGTGGTATAGAGCCTCCTCAGATAATAGAACTCTTGGAACTTATTAAAGACAAAAAAGTAACCACAAAGGCTGCACAGAGAATTATCGAGAATATGCCTAAAAAAAGCACGACAATTAAAGCTACGACGGCGGAAGCGAAAGCAGAAGCTTTAAGTCCAACCATAATCGCCGAACAAATGGGATTAATTGGTATTGCTGACGAAAAAAACGTTCTAAAAGCCGTAAAAAAATCAATAGAAGAAAATCCTCAGGCAGTTTCAGATTATAAAGAAGGAAAAAAGGAAGCTTTGAATTATCTGGTAGGACAGGTAATGAGGATTACAAGAGGAAAGGCCGAACCAGATAAAACAGTTAAAATGCTTAAAGAATTAATTTGATTAAAAATCAACTGAGATATGTCATTTTTCAAATTTTTACTGAAATTATTTTAAATTGTTTAAAAATTAAAAAAACTTGTAACCACTTTTAAAAAATTATTTTAAGATGTTTCCATATATATGAATAATATAATACATTAGATCTATCTTAAAAGCCTTTAATCTTAAAATAAAAAAATCTGTTAAAAATGGCCAAAAATATATTAGATATGGTTATATGGCATCCTGAGATGGAAATCGGAAGATGTGAAATAACCTACTTACATAGAGGATCACCAGGAAACCTGAAAAGTGTTGATGGATATATGATTGATAGGTTAGAACGCGGTTTTTTAATATTAAACGATGGAACACAAATCCCATTTCATAGAATCGTTAAAATTGAATATGATGAAGATATAATATGGAAAAAGTGATATTATAATTATGGAAGAGTTAAAATGAGTGGTTCAGCTCTAGTAAAACATTACATGACCAAAAAAGTTATTTCTGTACCTCCTAATGAAACAATCGAGGAAGTTATAAAACTAATGAAATTTACAAACCACGATGGTTTTCCAGTTTTAGTCAATGATAAAGTACTTGGAATGATAACTGCCTTTGATATTCTCTCAAAACCTGGAGAAAAATCTGTTGAAGATATCATGTCAATGGATGTGGTGGTGGCTGATCAGAATATGTCTTTAAATGATGCAGCCAGAGTAATGTTTCGAATGGGTATATCAAGACTCCCAGTAATTGATAAAAAAGGAAAATTAGTGGGTATTATAACTAATACAGATATTGTCAGGTCTCACATTGAACGTTCCACTCCCATGAAAGTCAAATATTTAAAAGAAACATTGGAACAATTATATAACGTTAAAACAAAGGTTGCAAGGAGAAGAGTGCCTATTGAGAGACTTAAACCAACTCAAAATAAAATATATGCTGATGAATTGCAGGGCAGGGCATATGAACTTAAAAGGGGTCTTGCAGAGCCAACAATCGTCGTTAAAACTGGAGATAGATTCATTCTCATTGATGGTCATCACCGAACAGTTGCAGCATATGAACTTGGTTACAAAGAAATAGATTCCTATGTTATTGAGCTTGATAAGGATATTAGGTTGGGATTGGAGAAAACAGCAGAGAGTGAGGGAATATATTCTCTTAATGACATATACATAATAGATGATGCCCAGCATCCACTTATAGCTTTAACAGAAAGTTTAAAAAAGAAAACCCAGAAAGAGAATCGAGAAAAGGAGAATAAAAAGTGAAAGACGAGATTATAAGGGAGATTTATGGTGTGCTAAAAGATCGTCGTGATAATCCCGTTGATTCTTATACTTCAAAACTCATGCAGGACGATGCAAAATTGGCTGAAGACAAGATACTTGAGAAGATTGGTGAAGAGGCTTCAGAATTTATAATAGCCTCTAAAAATGATGATAATATAGTGCACGAGGCTGCTGACCTTATTTTCCACACTTTGGTTCTTCTGGTTTATAAAGGCGTTGAAATTGATGAATTATTTGATGAATTTAAAAGAAGACGTAAATGAGATTTTAATTAAGTAAATATAAATTAACTTTATAAATTCATAAAATGACAAAGGAACTATTATTTTAATTTGTAAATTTATATATAATTAATGAGTGTCATCAGCTTTAATCGAAATTTAATCGAAATATTTAATTTGTTTTGATTTATAATCGATTAAGGCAGTGTTTAAGTCTTTCCAATCCCAAAAAGAAATATTATAATTATTCGCTCTTAAATTCTATGCAAGCGCTACAGTTTGCAGGTATATTATCCTTTTCCCTATGTAATTGGCAAATAACTTCTTCAGTTTTTACCTTTTTACATATTTCGCAAAATTTAGGAATAAGTGAGCTTTGGTCTGCTTTTCCATCCATAAGATCTCGTGCAAAACTCCTTATCATCTCCTAGACATCATCATTGAATTTGATGCCATGTCCTCTTTTATCACTTACATATTGAGAAACTGCCGGCTGGGTTATGTCCAGTAATTCTGAAATTTCTTTTTGTTTCATTCCCCGCTTTAAAAGTTCCTTTGCTAATTCAGACATTATTGCGGGGATAACATACCATACAACTATTTCACAAGGTGGTCTTATCATTATCATGTTTAAGACTATTTTAAGATCTCACTGAACTCATTATAAAAATTACTTGGACTCTTTAATAAATTGAATCTATAAAGAATATATTGTATATCAGAATATAGTTATAACCATTATTATTTGTTCAGTTATATCCCTGCACCCTCTGCAAATACTTCTTCAATCACTGATTTTCCTTTATAAGTCCATTTATTTTGATAATGTTTGTGGATATTCCTAACATCTTTATCTGGGTTTCCATTTCGTCTTGGCGCAGTAAAATAAATTTATAGTTTCTTCCACAGGATTTGCCTGTTCCTCAAAAAACTGAAGCCATCTCATGTTTTAATGGCCATGGGATTGAATGAAATGCAGCCCCATGGATCATTAAGATTGACCTTGGGAAAATATACCAGTGAAGAGGATGTGGATTACGTTGTAGAATCTATAAAAGATGTTGTGGGAACTTTAAGGGGTTTATTCCCGTTATAGAGTGAAAATAAAACATAAATAGACCACAAGCTATTAACTAATAGATTTTTATAAATGGAGTAAGATCATGTGCAGCGAAAAAGTAATGGAACATTTTGCAAATCCCCGAAATCTGGGGGAAATAGAAGACGCTGATGGTGTGGGAACCGTAGGAAACCCTGTTTGGGAATCTGATGACCATTTATATCAAAGTTAAAGATGACACCATTAAGAACATAAAATTTAAGACTTTTGGCTGCGGAGCTGCTATTGCTACAAGTAGCATGGTAACTGAACTGGCCAAAGGAAAAACCATTGACGAAGCCCTTGAAATCACTGGGGGCGATGTAGCAGATGCTCTTAAAGGTCTTCCACCAGTTAAGATGCACTGTTTCAACATGGAGGCAGATGGACTGCACAGCGCCATAGATGATTATAAAAATAAATTGAAAGAGAAAAAGGATTGAGAGAATGTTGTTTATTTAATCATGTTTTTATTTTTCGCTCATCTCCTTGAGATGGTGCGTTAATTTAATATTGTTATTAGGGCTTTGTTTATCCATTTGATGCCATTATTGTGGAGGAATTGGAAAAATTTGACTTATATGTTGATATTTTTCTTGGAAATTCCTGCAACTATTCGTTGCAAGTTTGCAAATCGTTGATTTGCAATTCCCCTAAACATGTTTAGGAACGGTTTGAGTAGTGATTGTCTATTTTCAGCATTATTGACGTGATTGTCACCTTCTGCATATTTTTTTGATGGAATGGTTGATTATTTGATGTTTTTTTAACAATTTTATGGATTTTTAGGTTTGAGTATAATGGTGAAGTCATCGGAATACTTGGGACTAGTGTTGTGACAATTTAGTTATACGGTATATTTATATGTTATGGATTTTATAATTATGTTACATGAAAAGTTTAGAGATTCAACTTGAAGAGGGTGAGGTTAGGTTTTTAAACGA
>VGTM01000034.1 GCA_016874685.1 Methanobacteriota archaeon | reverse complement strand
CTTATCGACAAATTAGAAGAAATTCCCGGGTATTACAGAATTTTGTTAAAGATAGGATAGTTCCTGACTTCCAGAGACTCACACAATACACCCGAAACCCAAACGTGCCGAAAACAACCAGCTGCAATGAAAAATATTTCGGTCAGACCTTACCAGATGAACTCAAAAGAAAATACAAAACACCAAACGGAATAACCAACTATCTACAAAAACAAATGAAAAACTGGACAATAAAACACATTAAAAATACCAACACCCAATAACTTTACAGACCCCTTTTTTGCAAATATATAAATAGTAGAAAGAAAATATTTATGATATTACTTTTTCGAATTTTTTTATGTATGGAGGAATACAGATTAGATCAAGATTTTCAAACGATTCAGAACAACAAGAAAGCCCTGAATTTGAACAAATTTTCAAAAAAGTGGAAATAAAACAGAAAGAACAAAGAAAGTATGGAAAGAGTACGTTAGTTGTAGGTGACATATTCTCAAGAACAAGCGATTTCTATGAGAAATTTATGTTAGATGGTTTAAATGAAGGAAACATCTGCATCATTATTTCTTTTACTGAAAATAGCCCTAAAATATTGAGATCTCTTAGTCTAAACCCTCTATATAATAAGAACAAGATTCATAATTTATTCATGGTGGACTGTATCCATAAAAATGTATCCCGTCCAAGACTTCATGAGATATATGGAAACGTATATGAACTCCCTGGACTTATGGATCTTTCATTAGTTGTTTTAACAGTTTCTAACATACTAAAAAAAATTAGAGAACATCAAAAAGTGAAGATAAAACTGGTGATAGATTCAATAACATCGATATCTGTCTATTTTGAAAATGATGCTACAATGATCTTTATAAGAGCATTGGAAACTCTACTGAGTATGTATGGTGAATGGGAATCAATTTATGTAATGGATAGTAGTCAAACCACTGAGGATATTGAATCTTTCTCGAAACTTGTAGATAATGTGGTTGAATTATAGTATGGTTGAGTTGTGAACATGAAGAGGGATGAGAAAACATCAAAGGAATTTATTGTTTCTTTTGATGATCCAGGAACGCAGATAAGGGTTAAAATCTGTGTACTGTCAATATTCGCTATTGTGATTGTTCTTACCATTTATGGATTCGTAACTGGAGACATAACTTGGTTACAATGTATATTAGCTTTTTTAGCTATTTATAGTATTATAATCACTGTTACAAGTATAATGCCCTCTTTGAAACCTGAAAGGACTGATTTAAAGCCGTTCGTCAGTATCATTATCCCGGCGCATAACGAAGAGAACACAATAGAGCGATGTGTGAGATCCACTGCAACTATTGATTATGTGGTGGGTGGTATCAAAAACTATGAAGTTGTGGTGGTTGATGATGGCTCCACAGACAGAACCCCTGAAACACTCAAAAAACTGGAAAAAAGATATTCTTTTTTAAAAGTAGTAACAAGAATTCCACCGGATGCAGGAAAAGGCAAAGGTTATGCCTTAAATGACGGACTTAGAGTTTGTAGAGGGGGTAGAATGGTAGTTTTGGATGCTGATGCTAAAGTGGATTCCAATTTTTTATCAAAAGCCATACCTTATCTTAACATGGAGAATGTGGCGGGAATACAACCAAAGGTTAGAATGCACAACGCATCACAAAATATGCTCACATCACTGCAAGACGATGAATTTGCCACTTTCAATAAAATTATACAAAAGGGCAGAGACATTTTAGATGGTGCAACAGCCCTTGGGGGGAATGGACAGATTACTACCAGACGAATAATGGAAGCTGTTGGTGGTTGGACCAACAGTGCAGTTACAGAAGATTTAGATTTAAGTATAAAACTACTGCTCAATGGATGGCGGATTAGATATTGTGATGAAACCGTGATTTATCAGGAAGCAGTGCCAACTTGGAGAGCACTTTTCAAACAGAGAGTCAGATGGGCAGAAGGGCATCTTGAATCATTCTTTGTATTTGGTTGGGCCATTATAACTGCTAAAAACATTCCTCTATCCAAAAAGTTTGATATATTCCTATATCTTTCAGGTATAAACATGCTTTTCTTTATAATGTTAAGTTACTTCTATGGAATCATTCAGATGGGCTTTTTTTTAACCTTCAGTTCAAAATTACCCTCATTTGTATGGATTTTATCATCACTAGCCTTTTTCCCCGCAGTTATAATTGGCTTATATCTAGAAATAGATAGACGCCCCCATATCATAATTTACAGAACAATCCGATTCTGGCTTTATTGCCTACACTGGATACCTGTGTTGTTCGTGGCATGCATAAAACTAATAATCCGAAAAGAAAGAAAATGGGATAAAACTCATCATACTGGTGAATAATAAAAATAAATTTATTTATAATCTTATTCTAAAATCCTAAAAACTTCAGCCTTCCAAATAATAATATTCATCCATCTCTTTTTGTCTACGATCAAGGTAACTTCCAAATTTGTTAACCCGTGGCCTTTTAGTCTCCTTGTCCCTCCTAAATGTTATACCAACATCAGAAAGAAATCTGTTCATGGAGGACCGTAAATCCATAGGTTTTGTGGAATGCCCCTTTAAACCCGGTTTTCCATAAAAAACCATTGCCCGATCAGATATGTAATCAATAAACACTATATCATGGTCTATTATAATGGCAGCGGCATGCCTACTTTCTATAATCTTTCTAATGGCTCTTGCTACTATGAGCCTCTGTTCCACATCCAAAAATGCGGTGGGCTCGTCAAAAAGATATATATCAACATCTTTTGCCAGGGTGGTTGCCACAGCAAGGCGCTGGAGCTCTCCACCGCTCAAATCATTAACATTTTTATCCATGATCTGATCAAGTGAGAAGGGTCTTATAATTTCTGTTTTAAATATATTGGTACCATAATTGGGTGCAGTATTTACAAGAAGTTCTTCAACTGTCCCTTCAAAACTGGATGAGAGATATTGTGGTTTATAAGCTATGGAAACCTTTTTTTTGATTTTTCCTTCATCGGGTTTTATAACACCTGCTAGCATCTTTGCAAAGGTTGTTTTTCCAATGCCGTTTGGTCCAAAGGCGGTTACAATCTCGTTATACTGGACTTCTCCTTCATCAACTTCAATTATGAATCCATTGTATGACTTTTTCAATGATGAATAATCCGCCAAAATTTCTCCCTCTATTTTCACAGATGGAGGCCTCACCTCAAAGACTATGGGCTGTTTTCTAAATCTTACATTCTCCTCCCTCAAAAATCCACTGATGTAAGAATTTATTCCAACCCTCACACCCCTCATGTGAGATACAACACCATAAGCTCCTGGATGGCCGTATAAAACATGTACATAATCAGATATTGCGTCTAAAGCCGCTAAATCGTGTTCAATGACCATTACAGCTTTTCCCTCATCTGCAAGAGCTCTTATAACCATAACCACGTTTAATCTCTGTCTCACATCAAGCCAGGACGTTGGTTCATCAAAATAATAGAAATCAGCCTCTTTTAGAACTGTTGCTGCTATTGCAACCCTCTGGAGCTCTCCACCACCTAACTTGGAAATCTCGCGATTTAATATGGATCTTATCTCAAGAGAATCAAGCAACTCATCCATCTTACCCCTCTCATCCAGCTTCTCCAGTAGATTCTTAACTTCACCTTTTACAAACTTTCCTAAGAGATCCACCATCTGTGGTTTGTGAACCACTCTTAAATTATCCCCAGAAAGCTTTCTGAAGTAAGATTGAAGTTGAGAACCCCTGAAAAAATTTATTATCTCGTCCCAGGAAGCACCATCTTCATAATTTCCAAGGTTTGGTTTCAACTCTCCTGAGAGAATCCGTATAATAGTTGATTTTCCAATCCCATTTGGTCCTAAAATACCCACAACAGAACCCTCACTTATATTTGGAAGCCCAAATAACTCAAACATATTCTGCCCATAGCGATGAATAGGATCTTCTAAGGCTTCTGGAAGGTTAATGACATTTACAGCGCCGAATGGACATCTTTTTGTGCATATACCACATCCAGCGCACAATTCTTCTGAAATTAATGGTTTTTTTGTCACAGAATCAATGGTAATCGTGTCTTCTTCCATTCTAACCCCTGGACAGTAATCTATGCACACGTAGTTACACTTCTTAGGCTGACATCTATCATGGTCTAGGATGGAAATTCTCGTCAACTTTATCACCAAAATAAGTTTAGTATTTAAAAGTTAAATTAATTAACCCATAAATCATTGGTGTAAAAACTAAGCTAATCAACTAGATTATATACTATGCTGTTTTAAAAAAATAAAAAAAGTAGGTAAAAAAATAAAATATTATTATGCTTTGACTGCCATTTCGACGTCGGATGCTTTTACTGTTTTTCTTCCAGCGTGTTTTGCTAGTTTAACGGCTGCTGCAGCTATTTTTTCACCTTTTTCTTCCAATGCTTTTGCTAAAGCCTCTCTTGCATCGTCGCTTATTCTTTGAGCACCGGCGTTTTTTATGATCCTTCCAACAGGCGCTATTGGTAATTCAGCCATAATATCACCTCATTTCTTACTGATACTCCATAGTATTTAAACTTATCGATTTTATGGACATTTTGATAATCATTACTTCCATTCTGTCTTGAATAAATTTTGTAATCTATCAACTGGTATAGCGAAGTTGCAGTTTTTCATGACCATACCTCAAAGTTTGTATCATAGATGATCTGCTGTTAAACTTATGAATACTGATAAATTAATATTGTATAAACATCAAAAATTTAGATGATAAACTGCTGTTTTTATTCTGGTGAAAACATGAAACAGGTCATAGTCATAAGAGGTGATCTCAATATGAGTGCAGGTAAACTTGCTGCACAGGCTTGTCATGCAAGTTTAGGTGCTTATAAAAGAACTGATCCGTCTATTATCAAAAAATGGGAAATAGAAGGAGAAAAAAAGGTTGTAGTCAAAGTTAGTGATTTAAGCGAACTCTTTGAGATCCATGAGATTGTTAAAAAAACTGATATTCCTTACTATCTGGTAAAAGATGCAGGACGTACAGAGCTACCAAAATCAACCATAACCTGTCTCGGAATCGGACCTGATGATGATGGAAAGATAAATAAACTAACACAGGACCTGAAACTCCTGAAATAGAACTATTAGATCATTTGTATCATTATAATGAAATGAAAAAATCAAAAAATAATCAAACATTAAAATAATTAGTGATTTTATGGATTTTGTAGTTAAAATTGGTGGAAGTTTATTTCCAGATGCCGCGATCAGGCTCTGTAAAGCTCTTGTTGGAAAAAAAGTGTTGGTAATCTGCGGTGGTGGTGTCTTAGCCAATAAAATAAGAGAATATGATACTAAATCAAATTTTTCAAATGCAGCTACTCATAAAACTGCCATACTCTCTATGGACATCCTGGGAATGCTTTTATCCGATAAAATAAATGATTCAGTAACAGTTTATTCAATAGAAGATGTAAAAAATGCTCTAGATAATTTAAAACTTCCAATATTGCTACCTTCAAGATTATTGGAGTATCTTGATCCCTTAGATCATTCCTGGAAAGTGACTTCAGATTCCATATCCTTTTATATATCACATCTACTACAAACTAAACTACTGATTGCAACAGATGTAGATGGTATATATACTCATGAACCATCATCAGATGATGCGAAGCTAATAAAAAGTATAAGTGCAAAAAAACTACTATCTTTTGGTGAGACATCAGTTGACGAAGTTTTACCGGAGCTTTTGCTTAAATATAAAACAGATTGCTATGTTGTCAATGGAAAATATCCTAAAAGGGTTATTTCTGTAATTGAAGGTAAAAGCTCTAAATATACATTCATTGGAGGCAATTAAATGGATAAAATAGAATGTACATCATGTAAACAAGAGATACCACTAGTAGAAAACTATGTTAAATTTATATGTCCTATTTGCGATGAGGTTCTGTACAGATGCCAGAAATGCAGAACTTTTGGACATATTTATACATGTAAATGTGGATTTAAAGGTCCTTAATACTCTAAGAGTTATAATCGTATGTTAAAAGTGAATAGATACATATAAACTGCTGATTTTTTATAAAAAATTAGAAATGTATTTATTGAAAATGCTTGGAAAAATATATTATTCATGAAAAGCTATGAAAAAAGACAATAAAAAGATTTAAAAAACTAAAAAAAGAACTATTTGAATTGAAAAACAGTTTTACGTTTACGAGATATAAAAATAAATTTTGATCAACCTTTTTTTAAAAGGTTGTCGGTTTGGAGGTTATACTATGGGAGAAGTTGTAGCAACAATAAAATTAATGCCAAAAAGTCCAGAAATTGATATAAACAAAACTAAAGAAAAAGTTGAAAGATCTATTCCTGATGATGCTGAATTATACAAAATAGAAGAAGAACCCATTGCATTTGGACTTGTTGCTCTTAAAGTCATGGTTATTGTTGGTGATGCAGAAGGAGGGACCGAGAAAGTTGAAGAAAATCTCTCCAATATAGAAGAAGTAAGTAATATAGAAGTTGTGGATATAAGAAGACTCATTTAAGCATTTAAACAAACTTTTGAGATTTTGGACTCATATAATGTATAATTGAATCTAAATTTTTCACGTTCTCTTTAGGAATTCTGGAAAAATAAATTTTAGGTGGTTGTGAAATTGGAAGTAGAATGGGTTAAAATAAGAGATGTAACCGGTAAAGAAACTAAATATGAGTTGGACACAGGTATGCCACTACTGATCGACAAAATAGAGATCCATGAGGACAAAATAGTTGTGAAACGTCACGATGTTATTTCAACAGTTAATGAAGTGGTTCCTTTCTCCAATTTGATAAGGTATGTTTATCCAACCGGTAAATTTGAAGGTTAAATTATATCAATATGCTTTACATGTGAAATTAGTGAGAATAATAAAGTTTAAATCCCAGAAGATAATTTTCGAAAAGTGATGAATATCCATATTAAGTTAAAGTTCACTTTTTGTTTAATCTTCATTTTTATTAACTCTTTTAACGGCTAATAAAAGAGCAAAAACAATTTCTGGAAGTTTTAGAACGTGATTTTCAATTATAAGATGTTATATACAAGATTAGACTGAATTAAGCCTGAAAACATTTTATCAATCAAAATGTCACTAAGATTTTCTTGAATATAAAAAAGAACACAAATAATGCAGTAATTAATATAAGAGAATTTCTATTTACTTCTTTTTTTGATTTTTTGAGTGATTCCTTTTTTAATTTAAAATACTTTTTTTTTCAATTTTTTAAAATTTAGACTTTTGTTTTCTAAAAATCAATATTACACAAGTTTTTATTGCATTAGCGAGATATAAAACATCTAATATTTAAAGGAGGTATCAATATGGACTTGGTATACATCTTTGTTATTATAACCATAATCTGTGCTTGTTTGCATTTATTTTTTAGCAAAAAGCCAAAAACTAAAAATAGAATAATTGAAATTTTCTTGTTGTGGTTTTTAGTTGTTATGATTGGATTTGGCTCGATATGGGGATTTATTGGACACACTTTCTTTGCGAATATGATTGCTACAATGATAGGTTGGCCTGCAGGCAGCCCCTTTCAGTTTGAAGTTGCAGTTGCAAATCTTTCCTATGGAATTTTAGGAATTTTATGCCTTAAATTTAGAGATAATTTCTGGACAGCAACAGTAATATCAGTTTCCACATTTTATCTCGGTGCAGCCTATGGACATATAATAAATATGATTCAATTTAAAAATTATGCTCCTGGAAATGCTGGTTATGCACTATATATTGACATTATAATACCAATTGTGCTTATATGTCTTTTAGTAGCCTACAAAATGACCAGTAAAACTTCTGAAAATTAATTTTTTATTTAAAAGGAGATTAAGAGGCAGAAACATCTAATTTAAACTATGTCTCTTTTAATCATTTATTTGGTTATTAATATCGTTATTTAAATTAAGAAATTATTTTAACAACTGATCCATGGCATTAGCAAGCCTTTTTATTCCTTTTTCTATTCATTTTCATCAGAATTTGAAAAATTCAATCTTAATGTTTTATCAATATTTCATCGGGATCTATTTTCAACCCTTTCTTGGTATACTTTTTGGCGATATACTCTCTTAGAGGGGGATAACCCTCTGTTGTGTTATATTGTAGGGCGTTTTCACCATTTTCAGATAAAACTTTGGAAGCAGCTTCCTTGATTTCATCTACAGGGAATGATTTTGGGTTTGGAAGCCCTCCTGCAAATAATATGATATCAGGGTCTTCTGTGACCTTTAAGATCTCTCTGATAAACGATCTATGAGTCTTAAACATCCTATCTGCAAATAAACTTTTCATCTAATCCTCGCTTTTTTTTTAAATTTATTTTTTTCATAAAATTTAATATTGTTTGAATTTTTTTCTTTAAATTTGATTTTTATGTTATATTTATCAATTTAATAAAATTGAGGTTTACTTATCACTACCATCTTATTTAGTCTCTTTATTAGATATTTAGCATTTAATAAACAATTAGAGTTCATCTTTTACTTCCATATTTCCTCACATGTTCCCATGCTTTGTTGTACTTCCTGAAACCTTTATCATTTGAGTATATGGACATATCCTCCCGTTCAAACAATTGTCTATCTTTTCCAACTGGGCAGACTTTGATGCAGATGCCGCATGGGTATCTGTATTCCTCACGAAGTTTTGCACTTCGCCTGGCACATGTTTTTTTGTCCATTGGTGGAGGAAATTCTCCTTCTTCAGGGATTGCATTTACTGGACAATTTTTAACACATAGAATGCATCTTGTACATAAATCCTTAATTTTAGCTGGATCGGGTCCAATTTCTGCAGTGGTAAAAATGGATGTAAACCTAACCCTTGGACCATATTCTGGTGTTAGTAGAACGTTGTTCTGCCCAAAAGAACCCAAACCTGCAAGATATGCTGCATGCTTGTGAGAGAAAAAAGCTAATGGTCTCTCTAACAGTACTTTTATATCTCCATAACAGTCTCTTGGAATATAAATGGAGGGATATCCTTTTTCAGTTAAAAAATTAGCGATTTCATAAGCTTTAGAGTCCAGCATGGAATTTACAGTTTCATAGAGTTCACGATAATATATGGATGGAGCAGTTTCTATGATAGGCAACTGAACTGGAAGACCTATGACTATAACTGTTCGAGCTTCAGGGTAAATGGATTGGGGCCAAAATTCTTCAGGTATCCATTCTGAAAATGTGTTTGGAAGTTCTTCAGGTGGTCTCTCCCATCTATTGACGGGTGCGAAACCCACAAGAGTGATACCCATGTTTTTACATTTTTTAAGGATCTCATTTTTCAGATTTTCATTCTTCATATATATTTAATATCAACCCTGAAAATAAATAAAATTTGGCATGTACAATTAATTTTCAAATTCATTTAAAATAAATTTATATTTAGGGCGTGTTTTGTAAATTAAGACTTTTATGTTTGTTTTGTTCTGTGGATTAACTTAAAACCTTCAAACCATAATACACTGATAAAACCACCAGCCAAACAAATTAATAGATCATTCAGATTTAATGTAGTGAATTTGAATAGTTCACGCAGAGGTTCAAAATAAATAATTAGTCCCAGAAAGATCAAAGCTCCACCTATAACCCACCATAATGCACTGTTGGGCGTACGCAGACTTTCAATAATTGTACGGGTCCATGACCGATTAGTAAGTATTAATGCAAGGTTTGAAAGAATGAGGGTGGTGTAGGTAAGGGTTCTGGCGTGGCTTTCACCCTGTCCCCAGTAGAGTGAAGTAACATAGATAATTAGAACGACTATCAGAACGCTAACTCCCTGGAGCACACTTAAACTTATTATATTACGGTCAAATAAGGGTTCTTTAGGATTACGAGGTGGACGATTCATTACATTGGCTTCTGCCTTCTCAGCTTCAAAAACAATTGAACAAGATGGATCAATTATTAGCTCCAGAAATACAATTTGAACTGGGAAAAGAACAAGTGGCATATTAAAAAAAACTGGAATTAATGACATACCCACAATGGGCACATGAACAGCAAATATGTAGGCAACTGCTTTTTTTAGATTGTCGAAGATTCTTCTTCCCATTTTTACTGCTGCTACTATGGAGGAGAAATCATCATCAAGTAAAACTAGTGATGAGGCTTCTCTGGCTACGTCTGTTCCTCTACCTCCCATACTAATTCCTATTTGTGCAGATTTTAGTGCTGGAGCATCGTTCACACCATCTCCGGTCATAACTACAACCTCATTTTTGGCTTTAAGAGCGTTTACCAATCGCAGTTTCTGTTCAGGCACAACACGGGCAAATATATTAACATTTATAATTCTATGTTGAAGTTCTAAGTCATCCATATTATCAAGCTGGGGGCCTGTTATAACCTCTTCTCTTGGTTTGAGACCTATCTGTTTTGCTATGTTTTTGGCAGTGCCTGGATAATCGCCTGTAATCATCACAACCCTTATTCCTGCGTTGTAACATTCCTGGATAGCATTGGCCACACCAAGTCTTACTGGATCTATAAATCCTATAAGTCCTAAAAATTCAAATTTGAAATCATGCTGTTCTACAGGCAAATCAGGTTCTTTGAAGGCGGCTTTAGCAACTCCAATTATCCTTAAACCCTCATTAGACATTAATTTTATTTCATCAGACATCTTTTCAGTTTCAGCTTCATTTAAATGGCAGAGATCTGTAATAGCTTCAGGCGCACCTTTTGCAGCTATAATATAATCTTTACCATCAGGAGATTTCCAAACATGTGACATGGCCAGAAGATACTGGGATAAGGGGTATTCTCGGACAATCATCCAGTCGTCATGCAGATGTTCAGTATCTGAAAGGGTGTCTTTTCCCAGTTTTTTTAATGCCTTCTC
This sequence comes from Methanobacteriota archaeon, assembly GCA_016874685.1. GTDB lineage: Archaea > Methanobacteriota > Methanobacteria > Methanobacteriales > Methanobacteriaceae > VGTM01. Next base: position 5,992 of record VGTM01000034.1, on the reverse strand, counting down.
CATAGGGTCGAATGGATCCCTCTGGCTTGCCAGAATGCTGAACTCCACCAGTTCATGAAAATTCTCAGGAAGTGAATCCTGTTTTTCATGGTTTATATCGTAAAATTCACCATTGGCAAAGATTTTGCTAACCGACATTTGATTTAAAGTAAGTGTACCTGTCTTATCAACGCAAAGTACTGTGGATGAACCAAGAGCCTGTATAGCATAAGAACGCCGAGTGAGTACTCTTTTTCTTGAAATACGCCAGGCTCCTAAGGCCAGAAAGATGGTTAGCACAACTGGAATTTCTTCAGGTAGAATGGCCATAGCCAGAGTAATGCCAGCTAAAAATCCATTAAGCCAATTAAATCTTGTAAAGCCGTAGATGACAACTACGGCTGCACATAATGAAAGTCCGACAATTGCAAAGTTACGGACCAATGTTCTGGTCTCTTTTTGGAGCTTTGTATCCTCGGTTTCCAGTGTTTGTAATCTTTTACCTATTTTTCCCATTTCTGTGTTCATACCAATGAATTGAACCTGTGCTAAGCCCTGACCCTGTACAACAAGTGTTCCAGAATAAACAGAAGGCAATCCATCCCCACCTGGAGGATGCATTTCCATAACACCCCCACATGGAACCTTTCTCACGGGTACGGATTCACCTGTAAGCAATGACTCATTTACCAATAAATTGCTGCATGACAGAATTACTGCGTCTGCTGGTACTCTGTCACCCTCTTTTAAAACCAGAATGTCGTCTCGAACCACTTCTCTACCAGCAATCCGTTTTTGCATACCCTCACGAATCACCAGGGCTCGTGGACTTGAAAGATCTCGCAGCGCTTCTAAAGTACGTTCTGTTTTACGTTCCTGATAAAAAGTGATACCTATAATAACGAACACAAAACCAAGCAGCATCAATGCTTCTTCTAAGTCTCCCAATAACAGATAAATTATACCACTGCCAAGGAGCAGTAAGAACATTGGCTCACGAATGACTTCAAAGACGATAGCAAGGGAACTTCGTTTTTCTGTTGAAGGAAGTTCGTTATATCCATCTTCTTTCAGTTTTTTAACTGCTTCGTCTTCAGAAAGCCCAACTATATTTTTGAAATCAGAATTATTAGCCAATGTACACCCCCTTGTTGACTGAATTTATTAATTTGTTGATATTACCTTATAAATGTAGATTTTTGTCATGTTCAAAAGGATTTTATAAATCAAAATTTAATTTTATCAAGAACTTTTTTGGATAAGATATACAGCCATTAATGGGATACAGATTCTAATTTATCCATTGCTTCTGCTATTTCATCATACGATGTAGCATAAGAGAATCTTACGTGATTTTCTCCACATTTACCAAAAGCACTTCCTGGAACAAGGACAACACCATTTTTTAAAGCTTTCTTGACAAATTCAAGCGGTTTTTCAATTTTTGGGAAGACATAGAAAGCACCTTCCGGTTTACTACATGTTATTCCCATCTGGTTCAATCTATTTACAATAAGGTCGCGCCTTCTTCTAAATTCATTTACCATATCATCTACACAATTCTGCGGACCTTCTAATGCTGAAAGAGCTGCTTTCTGTGATATTGAACTTGCACATGCAGTGTTATACTGGTGAACTTTGAGCATTTCCTCGGTTACATCTGGAGATGCAGCGATATATCCTATTCGGAATCCAGTCATTGCATAGGTCTTTGAAAAACCGTTTATGGTTATGGTATTTTCACAAAATTTGGCAGGGCTGTAATGTTTTCCACTATAAACAATCTTTTCATATATTTCATCTGATATCAAAAATAAGTCGTGATCATTTGCAATATCTGCAATACCCCTTATATCTCCCTTTTTCATAACACTCCCAGTTGGATTTGCAGGTGAATTGAGGATTATGGCTTTTGTATTATCTGTTATTTTATCAAGGACGTCATCTGGAGTCATTCTAAATTCGTTTTTCTCTTTAAGTTCAACAGGAACAGAAGCCCCTTCAGATAGCTTAACACACGCATCATAGGATAAAAAGCCAGGATCAGGGACTAAAACCTCATTTCCTCTTTCTATTAAAGCTTGAGTGCTGATAAGAAGTGCTTCGCTTGCCCCTAGAGTGACTATGATAGATTCTGGATCAACATTCAAATTATTATCCTGATGTAATTTACGAGATATGGCTTCTCTAAGTTCTATAATTCCTTTATTTACAGTGTAATGTGTAAATCCGTCATCTAAAGCTTCTTTTACTGCTTCTATTATATGTGGGGGTGTATTAAAATCGGGTTCACCTAGACCCATATTTATAGAATCTTCAGTTATGAGTTCAAACATCTTCCTTATTTGGGAGAGATGTATTGATCTGACTCTTTTTGCAGGTTTAAACATAAAATCACATTCATTTATTTTCATATTATTTAATATAATTGAGCATTTTGTAGCATAATGAAATCTAGATCTTTTTTCATTTTTTTTGATTTTAAATTTTGTAATTACATAAAGTTTTATCAAAATATGAGGAGTTTTAAGGAATCTTACTATTTCTTTAGAATTTTCCTAAATTTTTTGAATGCTTTAATTCTTTATTTTTAGTTATTTATCAGCACCACAATGATAACATCCAGATTTTTCACACCACGGTGTTGTATCTCCTCTTAAAGCTTTTTGATATTCCTCTTTTATAAAAGAGGGTTTTATACAAACCCCTATATTTTTCCATGGAAGTTCATCGTCTATATTCCAGCCTTTAGACAGTTTTTTCCATTCTTTAAAAGGTGTTCTTTGTCTATATGCTTTTTCTATAATATCAGCTACTTCTACATCTCCTGTGGATAATACGTGTTGTATAAGGGAACTTCTAAGACTTTCAACTTTCAATGGAATTGATTTTAATTTCTGCTTTAAATAGTTGATTTTTGGTCCTATACCATCCAAATCGAAGTTTTCCCATTGAAATGGTGTGTGTGGCTTGGGAATTAATGGGTTTATACTGATTTTTACTGCATTCCTTTTATTTGAAAGTTTATTTAGGTTTTTTATGAATTTTACCATGTTATTTAGGTCTTCTGAGGTTTCTGTTGGTGAACCTACCAAAAAATATAATTTTACATTCATATTGCGCTCAAAAATCGTTTTTACAACTTCAATAGTTATTTCATCAGTTATGATTTTGTTTAATACATTTCTAATCCGCCATGTGGATTCTGGAGCCATTGTTATGGTTTTAAGTCTGCTTTTATGTAGAGTATCTATTAATTTCTCTGTGATGGATTCTATTCTTAATGAAGGGGTTGTTATCCTAAAATCCATATCAAGAAGTCCTTCACAGAGATCATCAATTTTAGAATAGTCAGAAACAGCAGCACCAATAAGTGCTATTTTCCGAAGACCTGTTGCACGTTTCCCCCGTTTTGCAATGTCAAATAGCTTCCTGAGGGAGGTTTCCCTTCGTGGTCTGTAGAGATAACCCGCCATACAAAATCTACATCCTCTTGTACATCCTCTAGAAACACCTAATAGAAATGCATTTCCAAATGCAGGTCTAAATCTCTCATCATCTGTCTCTGAAACCACCTGCCTTATGGGATGATTAGCATCGCCCATATTCCTAACTATGGCTCTCTTTGCAGGATTATCTGGTACATAAACACCTTTTATATCCTTAAAAGCATCAATCTCTCCTTTAGGATCATCCAGCTCCAAGAAAGTATCCAAAACCTCATCTAAAATTACCTCTGCTTCTCCAATGATGAAAAGATCAACGAATTTACTCATTGGAATGGGATTTGAAGTGGCACAGGGGCCACCAGCTATTACAAACGGGTCATTTAAGTTTCTATCATTTTTTCTAATGGGAACAATTCCATTATTCAACATTTTAAGTACATTAAAATAATCGAGCTCGTATTGGAGCGAAAAACTAACAATATTAAAATGCGAAAGTGGACTATTGGATTCCAAACTCCTTGAGTGGGGATAAACCACCCTTTCACAATAAACATCCTCCCTTGAATTCAGGAAATCGTAGATAATATGGAAACCAAGGGATGACATTGCAGTTTTATATAAATTAGGATAACAGGATGCAAATCTAATGTCCACATATCTTGGATCCTTCATGACCACGTTGTGTTCAATTAGCATAATTTATAATCTAATTTAGGATATAATTAACATATCTAAAAACAGAAAGGTAGAATCAAATGATATATCAGAAAGTGGCAGTTGGGGGTACATTTGATAAATTTCACAAAGGTCATAAAAAGTTATTAGATAAAGCATTTAAAGTCGGGGATAAAATATTGATTGGAGTTACATCTGATGAATTTGGAGGAAAAAAAGGTGATATTGATCCTTGTAATGTTAGAATGTCCAATTTAGAGAAATTTTTAGAAAAATTCAATTCGAGGTATTCTATGATGAAGTTGGAAGATCATTATGGCTCTACAATTGATGATGAGACCCTTGATGCTTTGGTGGTAAGTAGAGAAACTAGACCTACAGCAAATAAAATAAATAGAATAAGGGAGAGGAGAGGTATGAATCCTCTTGAGATTATTGTAATAGATATGGTTCTTGCAGAGGATGGGAAACCAATTTCATCTACAAGAATAAGGAAAGGTGAAATAGACTCAAAAGGCAGAATTATTTGAAAATTTAGTTTTTTTTTTGAGATCTATTAGTTTTTTTTTTACAGATGTTTCAGGTGATTATTTATGAAAATTGTTGTTGGTTCTGAAAATCCAGCCAAGATCAAAGCCACTGAAAATATTTTTGAGAGGATTTATGGGACTGTGGATATAGTATCTCGTGATGTGGATTCAGGAGTACCATCACAACCTTTTGGAATAGATGAAACTATAAAAGGCGCTGTAAACCGTGCTAGGGGAGCTTATAGCGAAGATTTTGATTTCAGTGTTGGTATCGAATCGGGATTGATGGAAACACCCAATTCTATAAGTGGTTATATTGATCTTCAATGGTGTGCAATCTTTGATGGTGAGAAAACAACATTAGGTGTGAGCGCTGGATTTGAATACCCACCTTGCGTGATAAAAGAGGTACTGGACGGCAAAGAAGTGGGGGATGTTATGGATAACGTTACGGGAGTTAGAGATCTTGGCGAGAAAACCGGAGCAGTAAACTATCTTTCCAAAGGAATGTTAAATAGAACTGAAAATACTGAACAGTGCCTTTTAATGGCGATGATACCATGGCTTAATGAGGATATTTATTTTTAACAGATCTAAATTTGGAATCATTTATTAAGTACATCGTAAAGTTTGTCGTTTGGCAGGGTGTACATTTTTTTATGCAATAAAAAAACACCCTGAATGGTAAGTTATGGAATAATGATATGTAAAACTTTTGGTAAAAATAATTAAAGATTTTTTAGGGTTGGATTCGAATCCTAACGTGGATTGCAGTGATAGTTTCGTCAGAAACATTCTAAAACTAGTCTAGGGGTTATTTGTATATTTTGTAGGGTTTATTTTAATAATTCCTCTGTTAAAAACCAGAGATTGGGTGATAAGGCTGCCCATACCCTAGTGATAGAAAAATGATCTGACATTATTAAAGATCACCTTGATCAAAAAAAGTTATAATCATAAAATAAAGTTCATAGTGGCTGCTGGAGTTCTTAAATGAGTTTTCGAATTATATTAATTAACCAGCGCCCACTATAACAAAAATTTTGGTAGTATATCCCTAAGTGGCTTAATTAAAAGATTAACTTGAAGAATTGAACATATATTTATATACTTCGAGTTTTAATATGTAGAACATAAGGAGTATAAATAGAAGTATAAATAATTTAAGATTTTAAAAATTTTTTAAATTGATGAGTTAAGATTTACAAGACATGATTTTTATTTTGGAGGAATTAAATGAGTGAAGAATTAAATAAAGAAGAATTAAATAAAGAAGAATTAAATAAAGAAGAATTAAATAAAGAAGAATTAAATAAAGAAGAATTAAATAAAGAAGAATTAAATGAAGGGTCAGTGGAA
>VGTM01000033.1 GCA_016874685.1 Methanobacteriota archaeon | reverse complement strand
AAAATATCATCAATAGACTTCAAATACATAGAAAAACTAATTAAAAAACTAAAAAACCTATATTATACTGAAGTAAAACAAAAAACATACACAGAAAACTGGATAAAAAAATATATTTTCAAAAGTTGAGTCGATTACTATAATATCTGTATGTATTTAAAATTTTTAAATTATTACGAGCCCTTAAATTTGGAATAAATAAAATTTATTTATTAAAGCTTCTTGAAAATCCTATCAAAAACCTCAGCCCCAAAATAAGGAAGGATGGCAATACCAATTATCGTAGTCATCCAAAAGGATATCAATCTTTCTATAATGGTTGCTGCGGCGCTTATAGAGGGTGGAACTCCTGCGTAAGAATAAAAAACAATCATAAGACCATCAATGGCACCTATACCCCCTGGAAAAATTGGGATGAGACCAATTAAACTGGCAAAAATAAATACCATTGCAATTATAATAAGTGAAACATCAACATTAAAAGCTGAAAAAATTATATAAACCCTTAATATTTCTATAAACCAGATTAGGAAAGATAAAGGAACCCCATACCCCAGAATAGTTCTGTCTCTGGCCATGACTTTCAAACTACCTTGAAATCCGCCTATGGCCTTCATAACCCTCTTCTCAATTTCATTACGTTTTCTGCGGGAAAATCTATTTAAAATCTTTACTATCCATGGACTGACTCTTTCTGCAAATTTTTTATTGAGTGACATATAAATAGCTAGAACAAAAACAGCAAGCAATACCATTACAGATAATAAAAGAGCGTAAATTACCCATTTTGATAGACTAAAATATAAAACCATTGCAATAATTGTTATGATTGCTAAACAAATGAAAGGAAATATATCAAGCCCTCTATCAGCTATAACTGTTGCGAAAGATTTTTCAATAGGTGTTCTTGAATATTTACTTAAAATATAAGCCCTTAATGGTTCTCCAGCTCCCCTTGCACTGGGAATTATGTTGTTAGCCGCCATTCCCACCATCAACATGGGGAATAGATAACGCTTTTTAATGGATATGCCAACAGAATTTGTTGTTATAGACCATCTATATGTCCACAAACAATAAAGAAGAAACTGGATTAATATTGCTAGGGTCACATACCAAAGATTTGCCATTTTAATGGCATCTTCAATTTTAGCAGGCCCTATAAACAAGATCATCACAACTAGAATTCCAATTCCTAGGGCTAACAAAATTAAAGCTTTGTGTTTCATTTAAACCCTTTAAAGATCTTATTGTCTTATTATTAAAATTTTAGAAGTTCAAAACGTAGTTTTATGAGTTTTTATAAATTTACAACTTCATAGCTTAAATCTCGTGTATCGAGTAAAACAACAGTTTTCTGCCCAGAAACATATCCACATACTTCTCCCGGATTTATTATTAACGATTCTTCCTCTAAAATTTTCAGTTTATGGGTATGCCCCCTTATAACAATATCATAGTTTCCGCTTTTAACCATTGCATTTACAATAGCCTCATTGGTACCGTGAATAACTCCAATTTTATTTCCTCCAACATCAAATTCTTTAAAATCTTCAAGTATGCATATATCTTTATAAGCTGTTCTTAAACCATCTCTTTCTCCATCATTATTTCCAAAAATAGCCATGAACTCGGTTTGGAGTTTTTCAAATTCTTTAACAGTAAATGGAGCTATTAGATCTCCTGCATGTATTACCTGATCCACTCCTTCTTTATTGAAAAAATCGACAGCTTTTCGGATGGCATCCAGATTATCATGCGTATCTGACATTATTCCTATCATGCTTACACCCAAATAACCTATTGATCCTAAAGAATTATATCTTAAAACGGATATATAAACTCTGATAAAAAAAAATTAGAAAATCTTATTGGAGGTTGAAAATATGGATATATTTACGCTCATTTTTTTGGGCATAATAGTTTTGATTGTTTTAGGACTGTCCATACGTATAGTAAACCAGTATGAAAGAGGAGTGGTTTTTCGGCTGGGTAAGGTTATAGGAGTCAGAGATCCAGGTCTTCGACTTATAATACCCTTGGTCGATAGAATGGTCAAAGTATCGTTGAGAATCGTTACCATGCCTATTCCATCCCAAAAGATTATAACACAGGACAATGTTTCAATCGATGTGGCTGCTGTTGCCTATTTTAAAGTGATAGATCCATATAATGCTGTGGTTATAATCGAAAATTACAACAGAGCAGTTAATCAGATTTCACAGACCACAGTAAGAAATGTCATTGGACAATTTCTCTTAGATGACGTTTTAAGTTCAACCAATAAAATAAACGATAAGATCAAAGAAATAATAGATGAACACAGTGAACCATGGGGAATAAAGGTTACAGCTGTGGAGATCAAAGACATAAAGTTACCTGACACTATGCGAAGATCAATGGCAAAACAAGCCGAATCAGAAAGAGAGAAAAGAGCTAAGATAATCGCTGCTGAGGGTGAATATCTGTCTGCTTCAAAACTTGGTGAAGCTGCAGATATAATAGCTGCACATCCAGTGGCACTTCAACTACGTAATTTACAGGTGCTCCTTGAGATAGCGGCAGAGAAAAATTCAACCATATTATTCCCTGCCCAGTTTATGGCTACGATCAAAGACATCAAAGAATTCATAGAAGCAGAGGTACTAAAATAAGTCCCTCCATTTTTTTATTTTTTTGATTTATTAATAATCATGGAACTGTCTTTCATTAAAACTAGATAAATCATTTATTCAACAATTGGATTTAAAATCCATTTTGATATACAAAAAAATTCAAAAATATATGATACATTAGTTAGCTACAAAAAACCGAAAATTAATTAATTTAATATATGCTTGGGTAACATTATAACACTCAAAAAAACCAATTAATCAGGTAAAAATAAAATGGATATAATAACACATTTTCTAGTTCCATACATCATTTTAACTATTCTAAAAAGTAAAAATAAACTTGCTGGAGCATTTGGAGGTATTTCACTCGATTTTGATTTTCTTATTGTGTGGATTGGAATACTCTTCCCTGAATATTTCATCTTCAGCCATCGAGGAATTACTCATTCTTTTATTCTTGGTTTTATTACATCCCTTATTTTTATCTACATCCTATCTCGAAAACCAGTTAAAAGATCCATTGGTTATGTTATAAAACGTGATATAAATCTGGAGTTTAATAAAAGTAATGCAATGACAGTAGGTTTTATAGCATGTTTCGGGGCTTTAACTCACTTAGTACTTGATTTTTTGACCAGCAAAGGTATTCCACTGCTTTATCCCTTCACAATCACCAGATACAGTGCCGAAATATATTACTACCTTGATTCTATCACGTTGGCTGTTGGTGCGGTTGTACTGTTCATTATTTACCTAAAAATAAATTGGAAATATAAAAAAGTTGCTATGGCAGTTTTTATCGTTCTCTTAGTCTCATTTGGAGGTATAAGAGGTTACGAGAAATTCACTATCCTTCAAACAGAAAGTGTATCTTTTAATGGAAACTACACTGAAATATCAGCCTATCCAACTTCTGATATGTTTGTTTGGAATGTTGTGGGTACTGATTTTAAAAATCAGCAATACCATGCCCTAGAGTACAATGCTATTGAAAATCGTAGGCAGGACATTGGGACCTTCAAATTTATTACAGTTCAAAATGGTTCCTATGAATCAGCCAAAAACACGATAAAAATTGCAGATAATCTCCCAGAAGTTGAAAACTTCAGGTGGGATGCATATTTCACCTGTATTGACGCCACTTCCAATTCACCTCAGTGGAACATAACTTATTATGATTTTTTAGGTTCCACTTGGCACATGAATAACTTAACAGTGATTGTACCCTAATATCCAATTAATACCTTAACTACCTCTTTTTTCTGTATATTTAAATTTAGGCTCTGTAGAAAACATGCAAATTTGTACATAAGTTATTATCAAGTAAGATGATCTATAGGTGTTTTGGTCGGAAAAATATCTATTAAAGCTTATCTATGCATTCAGAGTGCTAAAACATCTTTATGGTCTTATAATCACGAATATTTCAAAGTATTATACTTTCATCATCAACTTTTGATGAGGATTTCTACAGAGCCATAATTTGATAAGTAATCTTTTATTTTATCTAATTTCAATTAATTCTTACTATAAAATCATGGTTTGTGCTTTTAGAACAATATTGTCTTCCCAGAGCAATATTGCTTTTGTAATATAATAATAAATAATAGTAATATTTATATTGCAGCAAATATATCACCCATAAGGGGTGATAAAATTGAAGAAAGTTAATACCAAAACAGTGGCAGCCATCATGCTGGTGGCTTTGATCATGGGATTATCACCAGCATGTGCTGTTGCAGCTTCCGCCAATTTCCAAACACTTGATCCAATGGATGTTAAAGGAAAAGGTGTTGATGCAGAGGCTGCATCTCAGATAACTGAGCAGGTTGAGGATGGACAAACTGAAACAAATATTGAAGTAGCTAATATGACAGCAGACATGTCAAACACAGCTACAGAGCAAAATACTGCAATTGAAACACCAAATGCAGTTACAGAACCAGATACAACGACAAATGATAATTCTACGCCAGTCGTGAATGATCAAGTTACAGAAGATGTGCAAATCCCGGATTTAAATATTAATCTTGAGAATGATACAACGGTGGCTGAAAATGAGACAATTCCACAAATAGACACAACGGGTATTGTGATGCAGTCAACCAATCATACCTGCGGACCAGCAGCCCTTGCAACAGTACTAAATAACCTGGGAATCAACACAACAGAACAAGAACTAGCAACTTTAGCCGGAACAGATGAGAACGGAACAACAATGTATGGGTTAGTTGAAGCAGCAAAAGCAAAAGGTTTTAATGGTGTTGGTATGAAGTTATTAGTAGATGATCTTAAACCCAATAACATAGTGTTTGTGACAATCGATGGCGGGCCACATTACAGCGTGGTAAGGGAAGTAACAAATGAAAGCGTTAAACTGGCAGATCCCTCCCTAGGGAACATTGAAATGAGTAGAGAAGATTTTACTGCGGCTTATAGTGGGAATGCGTTGGTTATAACTGATCCTAATAATTCAACAGAAGTTAATGGAACTACAGAACAAACAAAGAATGAAACAGATACAAATTCAACTAATGTGCAGGCAGATAACAGTAAAATTCTGATTGACGAAGAGATGCAGAATATTAAAGGAAAACACGCTTTGATACCTGTATGGGTAAAAGGATGGTTTTGGAGCTGGTATGAGTGGAAATATGGACGACACACACATATATTTCCCGCAGGTACTGTTAAAGGATCAAGTACTGCTTGGCTGTTTTATAGGCATGAGGGTTGGTATCAAAAATGGGGATGGTATAGGAAAATATATGGATGGCATGTAGTGAGAATTTGGTGTTGGACATTGCCTTGGAATTATGTTGGATTCTTTACTCCTCCATGGCCATATTATGGTTAATGGCCATTTTAGGGGTTAGCAAGGGGAAATATGTATAGTGGTTTACCTACTAACATCAGATACCTTTAGTTGAAGAGTTATAAACTTAAATAACAGTAGTTTATATCTTTTTTTAACTTTTTAAATTAAAATGGTGATAGAATGAATAAAAAAATAAAAATTTCAGTAGTACTACTAATAATAGCAGCAGTAAGTTTTATAGGTTATATTCAAATTTTTGGGCTGTCTTTTGAAGGTAAGGAGAGCGATTATTATGCACCTGCTGTTACAGGAGAAGACAATATTTCAGCATATAAAAATTCCTGCACTAAACTTAACTTATCTCAAGTATCAAAAGATCCTTTTTCATTAATTGATAAAAATGTAAAAGTGACAGGTGAAATACTAGAAAAAAAAGAGTATGTACAATTTGACAAAACAAGAACATCTATAGTACTTAAAGTCCCAGGACTTTCACCCGACCCTTACATTCTTGTCAGTTACTCTGGGACACTTACATTCACACAGGGCGATATGATAACGGTTTATGGAAAATATTATTACCCAGGAGGAACTGATGCACCACCAGAGATAGCAAACAAATTTTTTCCCTGTATTAAAGCAGGGTACATAGAAAAGAAGTGAAAATAATCATATTTTTTTATTGGAGGTTTTGTAATGGAGAAATTGAGTAAAGTTCTGGCAGTAATACTAATTATAGTAGTAGCTGCTTTTGCTTATGTAATATTTGGAATACCTTTTACTTTTGAAGGTAAGGAAAGCGATTTTTATGTACCCGCTGTTACAGGAGAAGCCAATATTTCATCATATAAAAATTCCTGCACCGAAATTAACCTATCTGAATTATCTAAAGATTTCAAAGCTCTAAACGGACAAAAAGTCAAAGTAAAAGGCCAAATACAAAAAAAAGAAGAATATATGCAATTTGACAAAACAAGAACATACATTGAACTTAAAGTTCCAGAACTCTCACCATACCATCACATTCTTGTCAGTTACTCAGCAACCATCCCCTTCAAAGAAGGCGACATGATAACAGTATATGGAGTATATGAATTTCCTGTAGGAACTCAATCATCACAAGAATTGGCAAACAAAGATTTATCCGCTATCAAAGCCGCATACATAGAAAAAACATAAAAATAAACCATTTTCATAATTTATTTATTTTTTAAAGAAGTTAATGATTTTATAAATGTAATTCCGGAATAATTATTGGATAAATCACATTTTGTAAAAATTATAATCTCTAAGAGCACATAAAAATCCAAATGACACAATAAGGGTTCAGATAATAGAAAAAGTGTATGCAATTAACTTTTTAAACTTGAGACCTGCAGCACTTAAAACAGTCTTAAACAACTTTGAAGTCAATATAACATAACGGAAATTTGCCAATGTCGGGGGAACAGATGAAAACTGGACAACAATGTACGATTGGCAGAAGCAGCCAAGGCTAAAGATTTAAATGCGGTTGGCATGAAACTGTCAATAGAGGAGCTTAAAAAGAACAACATAGTGTATGTAACCATCGATGGCGGACCACACTACAGCGTCGTAAGAGAAATAACAAATGAAAGCGTTAAACTGGCAGATCCCTCCCTAGGGAACATTGATATGAGCAGAGAGAAGTTTGCTGAGGTTTACAGCGGATATGCACTGGTTATAAATGATCCTAATAATTCAACACAAGTTAATGGAACTACAGATCAAGCAAATAATCAAACAAATCAAATCAATGGAAATACAACATCGTCAGAATCCGTAACTGACACAACAAATATAAATTCAACTAAGGTGCATTCAGATAACAGAACTCTAACCGATGAAGAAATGCAGAGTGTTAAGGGCAAATTATGGGTGAAAGTACAGCATTATGGGGGGCACTGGACTTGGATACAGATGTATGTACGTGAGTATGTAGTAACAAAGCGGTATAGGGGTAAACCGAGTAAAGTAGAATTGAGAAGAGTTCTTCGTTGGGTATATGCTTATGTGACAGAATGGCATTATGACTGGGTTTGGGAATGGTCTTGGAATGGCTCCCTCACTAGACCTTTGGAATGCTGAAGAAAGTTTTCATATCAAATAAATTTATTGGAGGAGTATAATGGAGAAATTGAGTAAAGTTCTAGCAGTACTACTAATAACAGTGGCGGCAGGTTTTATAGGTTACATAGTAATGTTTGGATTTGTAGGAGGTGAGGTGGAGAGAAGTGATATTTGTTTACCCACTGTTTCAGAAGATAATGTTTCAGCGTATAAAGCTTCTTGCAGTGAACTGAACGTATCTATGATTTCTGATAAATCATTAGGACAGAGAGTTAAAGTGAAAGGTGAAATACTAAAGATAAGAGAAAACTTTGATAACACCACTGACATTGAGCTTAAAGTCCCTGAACTATCACCCAACCCATACATTCTAGTAACCTACTCAACACGAATACCCTACAAAGAAGGAGATAAAATAGAGGTCTATGGAGAATACGGCCCATCTACGTCACAAGAAGACTTACCCAAAAACACAGTTGTACCATTAATTAAAGCAGTGTATATTGAAAAGATCTGAATTCATTTAGGCTCTGTAGAAAACATGCAAATTTGTACATAAGTTATTATCAAGTAAGATGATCTATAGATGTTTTGGTCGGAAAAATATCTATTAAAGCTTATCTATGCATTCAGAGTGCTAAAACATCTTTATGGTCTTATAATCACAAATATTTCAAAGCATTATACTTTCATCATCAACTTTTGATGAGGATTTCTACAGAGCCTAAATTTAAGTATTAAGGATTTAAGCCATTAAAATTATTATTTTGTATAAATTTGTCTATTATTTGAAAATTTACCTTAAATTCTTAAATAAAAAATTGCAGATTAAATGAATCAGTTTATTCCTCTAAAATTCTTTTAAAAGATCATATGCCCATTTTACGTGTTGAGATCCATTATTGACCCATGGTCCGTGTCCAGGGAGAAGATATTCTATATCCAGCTTACTGAGCCTCTCTAAAGATTTTTGCATCATTTTTAAGTCTCCACCAAGATCCACTCTGCCGAAACCTCCATTTGCAAAAACTGTGTCCCCACATATTAAAATTTCCCCATCATAAAGACAGATAGAACCCATGGTATGTCCTGGAGTGTGAATAACTTCAAAATTGCCAATTCTATCACCTTCATTCAAATAAACATCAACTTTCATTGGTTCAAATGATCTTTTAAACATAAAACCAAGGGTTTTAACACCGTCACTTTCCTCCAGTGCAGAGGCATCGTCTTTATGAATGGCTATTTTGGCAGATGGAAAATAGGGGTTACCTCCAGTATGATCAAAATGACAGTGTGTATTTAAAACCATTGATATGTCCTCAACTCTAAGACCCGCTTTTTTAACAGAATTTAATATATATTGAATGTTTTCTCCTGTTCCAGTATCAACGATCATGTCATGGATGATATAAACATTAGAATCAAAACCCACTCCTTCAATTATGAAGACATCATTGATCTTTTCCATTTTATCCACCAGAGATACTTTTTTGGTTTATTCTAATTTTAAATGTAATATCAATAAAAAAAAGAGGGTGATGGGGTCACAGGGATTTGAACCCTGATCCTAGGATTTCTCTTGTCTCAGTACTCCAATTGGTCATCATACCTTCAGAGTGCGCACTTTCCTCAAAGACAACTGGAGTCCCAGATGATAGCCTGGTTACACTATGACCCCACAAATTTAAAAATCTGAGATTTTATGCTTTAAAGAATTTAAGAAGCCAAGGGTGAGATTTGAACTCACGTGTAATGGATCTGCAGTCCACCGCTTCGCCTCTAAGCTACCTTGGCATACCATAGCGCATTAAATACATTATATATTGTTGGTATTTAAATCTTGTGGAGTGAAACAATTTTTAAAATAATGAAATTTAAATATGGTTTAATTATACCCTATTTATATTTAAAAATATCTAATGTCGTTTTATTTAATATTGATTATAGCCATTCTAAGTACAATAAAGTTATTTCGCCTGAAACAAAATATATGCGCCTAATGGAAGCTATTGAAGAAACCCAGAGGAAATTTTTAAGGGCCAGACGTAAAGGTGAAACTTTGAGAGTTGGTATTCGGCAGTCTAAGATTTCAAGTAAAGATGGAAGAAAATGGAAAAATATTAATTGATTTTAATAAATTAAGTATTATGACTGAAAAGTTTTATGCGGAATTGGATGAATTATTTAGTCAATTTGTTGAGATGCTTAATGAATATGATAAATCAGAAATTCTACAGAATTATTTTTTTGAATTATTTGAGTCTTTCTTTTATGCTACATTTATTGACAATTTTTTTAGTAATTTAACTCCAGAAAACCTTGAAGAATATGGATTATCAATAGATATGCGTGAAAATATAAAAAATAAATATGAAGATGTCCAAAAAGATGTAGACTCAATTATTCACGTTAAAGATGAAAAAAAAGTGAAAAAAATCGATGTAGAATATTACAATAATTTTAAGGCAAGATTGCAAAGTGATTTTCCAAAAATCCTTAATTTAATTGCGCAATTAGAAAAAGAAATTGATATAAATCGAAGCAAAAAATATCTAAAAGAAAAAAAAGAAGAAATTAAAAAATCAGGACGAACTGACAGAGATTTACATTCAAAAATAATGACAGCAATAATAGCAGCTAATATTAAAAAAAACAATACATTTTCATTTGGTAAAGACATGAATAAATTAAAAAATGGTCTTGCTAACAAATTGATACCTGGACTTGCTCAAATTTATTTTAAATCATTTAAAGATCTCAGTAAAGAGATGTTAACTGAACAGAAAGGATATAGAGAGGAATTTGAGTCTATTTTATATAAAGACTGGGAAGAACCCTTAGATTTATTAGAGTGTTTAATTAGGGTTTCATTGGATTCAGTTGATAATCACAGAAAAAAAGTTACCCAAAAAGGTTTTAGAGAAGATATTAAGTTTAATACTCTTATTAGAATTCATGCTAGGGCTTTGCAAATAAGTAATGAAGCTCTCACATTATTAAAGGCAGGATATCCTAATGGTGCTAATGCTAGATGGAGAAGTTTACATGAACTTGCAGTGATTTCCATTTTTTTATCAGATAATGATAATATTGTTTCTCAAAGATATTTAGAACATGAAAGTATAATGAGATACAAAGAAGCCTTGATTTATCAAGAACAGTGTGAAAAATTAGGCTATGCTCCACATAAAAAAGAAACTTTGGATAAACTGAAAGAAAGAAAGGATTATCTATGTAATAAATATGGTAGTGATTATTATGGAGATAATGGATGGATACCTAACTTTAAAGGATTGGATCGGTCTTTTAGAGGTTTAGAGGGATATATAGGGCTTGATAGGTTACGTCCATTTTATAAATTATCATCAGCACATGTTCATGGAAGTTCCAGAGGCTTTCATAGTATGGGATTAATGGATGATTCTCAGAATAAGATTTTGCATATTGGAGCTTCAAATTATGGTCTTGCAGATCCACTTCAAAATACAGCTATTTCTTTAATGCATGTCACTAATTGTTTATTGAGCTTTAAACCTGATTTTGAAAGCTTAACTCAAATGAAAGTAATACATTATTTTATAAAAGAAATTGGAAAGAAAGCTGTTGAAGTTCAAAAAGGAATAGAAAAAAGAAGTAAAGAATAGATAATCTTAAGAAACTATGTAAAACAGATTTACAGAGCAATGTCCTATAAAAGATAATTTAAATTATTTCTCTTTTTTTAACGAGGTAAAGTGAGCCCATATAAACTAAGAAAAATCTGAATTAATGGAAGTATAGTCCAATTAGCATTTTTATGAAGCCAGTTTGTGGATTCTTTTATTTTAGATGTACTAATTTTATCCTTGCTTAATTCTTCTTCAATTGCTTTAATTCGTTGTTCAACTTCTTTTGCATTAATATGATTATCAATTTCATTATATATTTCATTAAAACTGTCTTTTATGTTGATATTTTCACTGATATCAATCTTAACGTTATCGGAATTTATTACCACGCCTTTACTATTGCGAATATTTGTTATATTCATTAAAGGAAAACTTCTATTAAATTCATTTTCATCTTCAACTATATCGATACCATAGGGAGCAATGCTTAAAAGAGCGGAATAGAATGGAGTAGCCATTTGCTCGGCATTAATAAACTGTTTTTCCTTTAAATATTTAATATTAAATCCTAAATCTTCATTAGAAATATTTAATTCGTTACCAAGGTCAATACTTGATATTATGTTTCCAGGATTTATCTTTTCAGTATCATACAATTTTTCTAAGATTTTTCTTCTAATTTCGATATTATCCATTTAGATCCGGCCCTTATTTTTTTAATCTATTTCCTTTCTATTTAATTTCCTAATTTTAACTTCTACATAATCCCATCATTGATATTTGCAGATTCTAACAGTTTTTCAGGAATACATACAGGAAGATCTAAACTCACCTTTAATGTATGCAGTCCACCGCTTCGCCTCTTAGCTCCTTGGCAGGTATTAAACTTGCATTTTTGTTTATATTTAAATCTTACAGAGTTAATATGTGAATTTTATCTTGAATTAAAACTTAAATAAAAATTATAAAAAATCTTATAAAAGATGTAATTTTGAAATCTATTCCAAAATCAGGATTTCCAATGCTGTTGCCTGGGGGGGATAAGTTTGGATTATAGAGCCTGTGATTTTAATTTCTACCTTTTGACCCACCTGGAGAGTTTCAAACGTCACTGTTTGGCGATCATTTCCCTTTTTCAGGAAAATCTGAGTATCTTTGGTCACTTTAACTGACACATTTTGGTTATGTCCGTTGACAACTCCGTTGATCATGATAGAACCAGCTGTATTATTTCCTCCTCTCCCATCATGGTAAATGTTAGTGATATTGCCACTGATACTGGTCTTTGTATCTGCTGTTGCAAAATAGATACCAAATACAACACCCAAAAATAACAATACAATAAAAACCAATATTATATTGACTTTAATCGCGTCACTCCCCTTTAAAGGTGTTTATGGTTTGAATATCATAATTTATCATTTATTATCCTTCCAGTTCCACCAGTTAAGTAGTTGTGGGTCATGTTCCCTGTTAGATGCATAATAAACTGCACATCGGAAAACATAAAGCATACATCTATCGACCGGTCTGTCTTCCAATTTACAAAACTTCATGTAGAGTTTTCCAGGGTCTCTGTCCTTTAATTCATGAACTGAGCGAAAACCCAAATCCTATAGGTCCTGTGCAATTTTCTTGCCAACACCAGAAATTTCTTCCAAGTTCTTTAAAACTGATTCTTTCTTTGGCATATTTATACTTTCTCTATTATACTCATTCCCTATAATCACTGTTATTTATGATTTAAAAACCTATATATGTGATTTTTTACATAAACTTTAGGGAGGTGACAGTTTATGGCATATGCTTTGGATCCATTAACCACCATAAATCTGTTTTTTTGCATAATAATAGTTTTATTGGGATATTGGGCTTATAAAAAGATAGATAACGCCCTGCCTCTTTACATTGGTTTGGCTTTTGGTCTCTTTGGTATCTCACATTTTGCAATTCTTATTGGATATAAGACCTCTGAAATGGGTTTAATAATAATCAGAACATTTGCCTATCTAATAGTTATATTTGCCCTTTACAAAACCGTATCACAGCGTTGAACAGACAATTGATGCATAATATTTGCTCAAATGTAAATTTTAACTAAATTTTAACTTTAACTAACTTTTTGACCACTTCATCAAACCTAAATAGGAAGCAAAAATGGTCATTAGGAACTGTAGGAATGGAGATATAAATATCATAAGTCCCAGCCAGCCTATAAAGCCAAATTTGGGATCATAGAGAATCATTGGAATCCCAAAATTTATGAAATCGGCTTTTGGGTCTAAAAGCATGGTAGCAACACTTCCCCAGATAACCAACATTAAAATGAAGGTAAATAAAGAAGTCAGGACTGCATATCGGAAAATTTCAGTTAAAATTTCAGTTAGGTTAGAATTAACTTTTTTATCAGTTGTTATTCTCTTTGCGATATACCATCCAACAGGAAATCCTAATAAAATACAGAAAAAAGGAACTCCCATTCCTACACATAAAACATCAATAATAACATAGATTAGAAAAGCAATTTTTAAATTCAATTTATAAATCTGTTCATAAGGCCACCAACTATTATTTTATTAGATATAATTCCCTGATGTTATTTCATTGATTTTATCAGATTATTTTGCGACTATAATAAGTATATAAACCTGACATAAGTTTTCTTTATAATAATAAATAGTTTAGTTTTCACTTTAATAAATAAATTTATTAGGGTTCATTTTAGATTAAAAATCAATTTACCAGATTATTTTTGATTTTACGAATAATATCTGTTTATATATCTATTTTGTCCCTGTTCCCTTGAAAAAATTATAAAAGAATGTTCCGTCAGGTTCTGCGGTTTTATATAAATCTTTTATGCCTTTTTCCCATGTTTTTTTGTCGATTAATCCTAAATCAAGAGATTGATCCTTTACACCCTCCACCATTGCTATTATGGTCTTTTTGATAAATCCTTCAACTAGTTCCGGTTTGCTGTTATCTACATAAACTATTCTCGCAGATACCTGAACATCCCTAAATTCTGCGTTTTTTAATAAAGGATAAATTTCCCTGCCCATCAGTGAATTGCAGTTTAATATTCTTTGAGTTTCAATCAGACAATTCCAAACCGCTAAAGCTTCCTCTGTCTCTGGATAGAAGTAACAAGACCCATGATCGCCCTCTATAACTGTAATTGAGCCTCCTTTTTTTAGTACTCTTTTTAGACTTTCCAGAGCTTCATGAGGATCTGGAAGATGCTCCAGTACAAAACAGATAAAAATATGATCAAAGCTTTCATCCTCAAACGGGAGATCATGAATGTCTGCCAGCTGAAATTTGACGTTAGAAATTCTATTATCATCTATTAACGTTTTTGCTTGATTTATCGAATCTTTAGAAATATCAATGGATGTTATATGTGCATCAGGACTACCTTTAGCCAATATAACAGTTTGTGCACCTACACCACATCCTGCCTCTAAAACTTGGCTTCCTGGAGGAAAACTTGTATCATAGTGTAATATTTGGGCTAATGTATTAGCCTGATCAACTAATCTTTCTGCTTCTTTTTTTGAATATCCGTGTACATAGTCTTCTCTCATTTTTTTCACCAGATTTTATTTGTTTATTTTTTTTGATGTTATTTATTCAATAAATCAGTCAATTTATGGTCAGAATACAATAATTCACCTTTAATGATACTGGAAAACCCATCTTCTTCCATAATCTGTCTAAGAGAGCGGCTTATTGCCTGAAGACTGGAGAATATTAATATTGTAGGCAAACTCACCCTTGCAACACCACATTCCTTTAAATCAGCAATTGAAAATTCACGTATATTATATGGCATACCTGCAGCTATGCTCACAGGTCCCTTTACTTTTTTCATAATCTGTTTAACTTCATCTAAAGTTTCAACATATGTAATGAATGCCAGATCTGCCCCAGCATCAAGGTATAGATTAACACGTTTTATGGCCATATCCAAAGCTTCACTTGGATTGTTGGTGGTTTTTAAGGCATCTGTTCTTCCATTTATTATAAATCAGAGAAACCTTCTGCTTCTGCAACTTCTCTTGCAGCTATGATTTTCTCCACCATCTTTTCAGATTTTATAATCCTGGTTCCCTTTCTTCTATCCTCTTTATCCAGTATTTGATCTTCAATGCTAAGTCCTGCCACACCAGCTTCAATAAACTTCCTCACCGTATCTTTAACAGCACCAGCATCCCCATATCCATCTTCAGCATCAGCCATGACTGGAATGTCCACTGATTTTACAATATTACGAGTTAATTCAACATTCTCATTAAGAGTAACATCAGTCTCTCTTTTGTAACCAGCTGCAATGAAAAAACTGTATCCTGAACACTGAATTGCGTTAAACCCAGCATTTCCAATTAATTTAGCACTTATTGAGTCATAAGCGTCTGGCATGACCAAAGTTTCTCCAAAGGAGAGCAATTTTTTGAGCATTTTACTTTTATTCATTGAAATCCCTTCTAAACACTTAATAAATAGGATGTTCAGGTTCTTACATTGCAAACTAGAAAATGGTGAAAACTATTCGATACTTACCTAAAATAATTAAAGTACCATATATTTTAACCAAATGACATCATCCTTTAATTTCTCAATATGCATCAACTTAACTTTTTTAACATGATTTAAAGAATTTAAATCAGGTACCTGGAAAATAGAACTTGGTTTTGTGCCACCAACAAATTCTGGATGGATTAGCACGTGAACTTCATTCACCAAACCCGGCGAAGTAGAACACCGTTTAAAATACCTCCACTATCAACTCTAATAAATTTTATTCCATATTCAGTGTTTAATTTTTCCAACACCCTGTAAATCAACCTGATCATAGCCTGCAATTTTGTAACCTGTAAATCTCTTATCTAAAAAACCCAGATATTCTTTAGGGGTTGATTTGGAACATAAACTACAAATTTCATATATAATGCATTTTAAACAATCCATTCCAGATACGGATCTGTCCTTTGCTATCTGGAACTACCAATAATGGTCTTGAATCTTTTGGATCTTTTTTTCGCAGTTTGAAAGCTTCTTCATTCTCTTCGAAAATTTCTCCGGCGCACCGTTGAATCCTGTTTAAACTGTGTTGCTTCCCCTAAGTACGCATCACTATTCCATTTAGAAGCCATTTCATAATAAAACTCCACATGCATTAAAACCGGTTATATGACCATCAAGGCTTAATACACCATATAAAATGATGTATGGTAACATCAAATAGCTCCTTTTTATTTATCTTAGATATTCTATATTTATATCGGGATTTAAAGCAATACCGGGTTTTGCCAATAATTCAACAAATCTAAAACCTTTTATTGGATGGAATAGATTTGCAGATGCGCAGCTTTTTAGGACCCATGCTGTATCCAGACCCATTTCTGTGCCGGCACAGGCAAGCACCAGTTCATCTTCCGGGATTTCTCCAGCATCAGTAGCCATTAAAACACTTTCCATGCACACAAGCGTCCCTGGAGAAATCAGTTCTAGTGTTTTAGCCATTATATCAAGTGATGTCACTTTTTGGAGATGTAATCTCAAAGAAAAAGTTGGCCCGAAAAGAGGAATGGTTCCACGAACAATTTGAATCTCGAAATCCTCTAATTTAATTTTATTTTCTTCAGTAATATCCATCGGAACTCTTTTTAAGCCTTTTTTGATCCATTCATCTCTAACATCCCTTAATTCAGGTATTTCGGCAAAAAGATCATTATCCATCTTGTCAACTTCCCAGTACATTCCCTGAGGACATGTTACACAAACTATATTCTTGTTTTTAATAGTTTCAGCTATTTTAACTGCACTTTCGCCTGTAACAGAAGCCAC
>VGTM01000032.1 GCA_016874685.1 Methanobacteriota archaeon | reverse complement strand
CTATTATTGGAGAAATTATTTCCCAACTTATAATAGCACCCTACCTTCTAATTTTCACTTCCAGAGTTTGGGATTGATAGATGAACCTTAAAAAAACCCTAAATTCAAAATTTGTTACATCCCATTGAAAACAAAAAAAATGATTAATTATTCAAAAAAAATGTGATTAAAATAAGTAATTATTAAAAATATAAAATGAAAAGTTTATTCTATCATCTAAAAATTTAATAATTAATCTTCTCTCCCAAAAATAGTCTCTGCTGCCCCTATAGTTTCCCTATCGTCCTTTTCTGCAGCATTTTTTATATTTTTGATGATGTCATGAAATATACGATCCAAAACCACCTTGGTGAGATCATCCACTATCTTTTCCTTACCATTAAGGTCTCCAAGCATTTTAAGTGCTTTATTTGTCTCCCTGATTCTTATCTGCTCAGCATCGTATCTGATATTGGAAATCAGAGGTTCAACTTCAAGATGTTTTAAAGACTTTTTGAGAAGCTGTAATTCTTCTTCTACAACTTTATCAGCCTCTTCAGCCTCTTTTTCTCTCATTTTTCTGTTATTATCTGCAATGCTCCTAAGATTATCGATATTAAATAGTTTGACCCCTAATTCTGTCACTTTCTCATCGATATCTCGTGGGTTTGCAATATCCACCATGACAATTTTTTCAAGGTTTTCGGGTGGAACTGCTTTTTTCACTTTTTCATAGGTTAATATCAGGTGTGGTGCTCCTGTTGCACTTATAACTACATCAGCATTGCTCATAGCTTCATCGAGTTTATTGAAGTGTATAGCATATCCTCCAAGCTCTTTTGCTAGACTCACAGCCCTATCATAGGTCCTATTTGCAACCACTATTGCTTTAAGCTTTTTTTCAGCTAGTGCCTTTGCAACAAGAGTTCCCATCTTGCCTGCACCAATCACAAGAACTTTCTTACTTTTCAAATCTCCATGAACCGATTCTGCTAGTTCAACTGCTGCAGAACCTATGGAAACAGACCCTTTGTTTATATTGGTCTTTTTTCTCACTGCTCGACCAACATGAACAGCTTTGGTGAATGCTGTATTGAGAAACCTTCCCGTAGATCCTTCTTTCAGACTTCTGTTGTGTTCATCTTTTATTTGGCCCAATATCTGGTCTTCGCCTATTATCATTGATTCTAAACCGCAAGCAAGTCTCAGAAGGTGTCTTAATGCATCATCATCAGTCTCGAGCAGAAAATTAGAATCATTGAATTTAGTATCTTCTTTTATGTAACCATCACCCAATACCAAATACATTTCAGCGCGATTACAAGTCTTTATTTGGAGATACTCCTCTACAAAATATTTATTTTTCATGTTTTCAAGTAATCTGTCCATTTCCTGAAATGAACTCTCTATGGTACTGATATCAGCCTTTTTGTGATCGATTCTAAAGTTTAGAATCATAGTATCTCCTTCCATATGTTCCTACAAATTTCCTAAAAATTATTAAAAATGTTCAGTTGGAAGTCCATTGAACTCAACTTTCAAAAAATTTGATCAAAAATTATCTATGGATTCTATTATATATCTTTTGGCCCCTTCTAGATTTCCTTCTTTTAGAAGTTTTTCAATGGTTTTATCGTCTAAGATCCTGTAAAGAAAAGATCTGCGCTTTTTTTGATCTTCAACTTTCTTTTTTAGGATATTGCGGGCATAATTTTGAAGTTCTAATTTAAGAATATCCTCCTCTTTTATTATGTTCTGTATTTTTTTTCTCAATTGCTTAGCCATTAGGGGGCTTTTACACTTTGTGAATATACATAACTGCACATCCCCTATGGAAAAGGACGATGGAACAATTATATCTCCTTTATCAGGATGATCAGCACGATTAATAAGCCTTGCTTCAGCAAGTTCAGCAATCTCTTGGTTTACTTTATCATCGCTAGTTGCCACAATTACTAAATCTGACCATTTGATCCATTTCTGAATTTCATCAAAAGGTTTTAGAGATGCTCCCATAGTTAGCAAATTTTTTGGAACGTCTTTTCCTATTATTACGACTTCAGCACCAGCAGCAAGGAACCTCTTTGCTCTTCTTTCTCCCACTTCTCCTGCTCCAACTATCAGGACTTTTTTATCAACCATCTTCAAGAAAAGGGGAGTCCACCCCATCCTATAACTCCAAATTCTTCATTCTTAAAACTTTCATAGCTGTTCTTAGATCATTTCCACATTCCTGAAGCACAGTAGAAGCTTCCTCTTCTGGAACATCAAAAGTGTCAGCAAGTGCCTTGATGCTTCTTTCATCAAAAAATTCAGATTTTCCAATAATTTTTTCAGATAATTGTTTTTTAAGTTGCATATACTCATTATAATCCATTTTAATCTTTCTCATAACTATTTCCCGTAAAGGACATGGTTTAGATGGCTTGCAACACCAAACCAGTGCTCCGAAACATGTACCTTCTCCATAACCAAGCCGGGTTTCTTTTGCGAATTCTTCTTTTATTTCTATATAATCTTGAGCCGAAATACCTGCATCTTCAAGGGCATATAATATTGGACATGGTTTCACTGGTGGACAACAGAAAGACAAAGCCCTTTTATCTCCCCCTCTGCATACGTGTGACGGTGAATCTTCCCATTCCATTTTATTCCTCCGTGAGCATTTTCTTCTTCTCTGAAGGTGTTAAGTCCTGCACTATGGACTTTGGATCGCCTATTTTAAGGATCTTTCCTCCTCTCATCAGCCCAGCTCTATCACAAACATCAAGAACGAATTCCATATCGTGTGATATTATAAGAAAAGTCTGATTTAATTCATCTCGCGCCTTTCTAATTGAATCTGTAACCTGAACTCGGGTTATAGGATCCATTGTTCCGGTTGGCTCATCAAGAATCACTACATTTGGTTCTTTTATTAGTACCTGAGCTAAGGCCACCCTGTGACGCTCACCACCACTCAACTCATCAGGATATTTAGTCAATATATTATTAGCATATTCTTCATCAAACCCAACTGCCTTAAGAACGTATACAGCTTTCATCTTTGCAAACTCTGCAGGCAGTTCTAAACTAATAGCCTCAGTTAAGTTTCCCAAGACATTTCTATGTGGATAAAGGCTGTATTCTTGATGAAGTATACCTAAATAGGGCTTTACCCTTCCCCTTCCAAAATGGCCTTTTTCTGTCATGTCAATCCATTCATCTCCAAGTTTTACATATATCTGACCTTTACTTGGATCTGTCAGGCCATAAAGTATTCTTGAAAGGGTGGTCTTACCAGCACCACTTAATCCCACTACTCCAAAAATCTCTCCTTCATCTACAATGAAACCTACACCATCCACCGCCTTAACCACACCTCTCTCTATGGAGTAATAATGCTTTTTAACATTTTTCATTTTTATAATGGGGCCACCAGTTTTAAATTCCTCTCTTTTCTCAGGAAGGGGAACTTGATCAAGGAATTTACTGACAACCTCTTCAGGATCACCTTCTTCGATTATCTCTCCTTTTTCCAGCCAAATTACATGATCAGAAAGCTTTCGCATGACCTCTGGCCAGTGGGAGGTTATAACCATTGTTGTTCCCTTCTCCTTCACACCTTCAAGTAGAGCATCGTGTATAAGCTCAGCTGTCTTTGGATCAAGCGTACCAGTAGGTTCATCAGCAAGAAATATCATAGGATCCTTTGCAATTTGTCTTGCAAGCACAACTCTCTGTTTTTCCCCACCACTTAGATCCCTTGCTATATGGGTTATCCTATGGGTCATCTGAACCATTTCTAAAAGATCTATGGCTCGATAGGTACCTTCCTCCTCATCAAGACCTTCAATGGATTTTCTTACATTATCTATTACAATATCGTCCTCATAAAGAGCAAAGGTGCGCTGCAGCATTATTGCAATCCTTCTTCTGATTGCTGCAAATAAATTTCGATCACAATTCCAAAAATCAACGCTTTCTGCCTCAAATTCACATCCACACATACATTTTTGACCTACCCTAGATGGAGCATCAACTCTGATACATGCGGGACATAATGCAATATTATAAATAATTTTACCCTTATCTGGTTCGTATTCCTGTATTCCTCGAAGCATGTTTATTAACACAGATTTTCCTGCGCCACTTCTTCCTAAAATACCTAAGACATTTCCTTCATTTATGGTGATGTCAAGATTTTTTAAAACATCCACCCCCTTGAAGGTTTTTGTGATATTTTCTATTTTTATAAAAGACATAGAATCACCTTTGAATTCTTTTAATGAATATATATTCTATATAATGTAATGAGTTATATCTAACGAATTAATATTTATAATGTTTAGTTGTGAGGTCTATTAAAAATTTTGATTAAAGTTGATTAAGTATAAATCATATAAGAGAAAGATCAAAGGGAAGAAAACCCCCTATCGTAGCTCTTGCAATTGATATCCCATCAGCACCGGCGTCAATCATGTTTCGGGCTGATTTTAAATCTTTGATAGAATTATTGCCTATTAAAAAGATTTCTGTACTTTTACTAATTGATCTGATGATCTCATAATCTGCACAATCATGTCCTGGTTTCATGGCATCAACATGTAAATAATCTGCGCCCGCATCTTCTACAGCTTTTGAAAGCCTAATATAATCAACTCCTGGAACATTTGCCCTTATTTTAACAGAAACTTTACTTTCAGCTCTTTCTACGATTTTTTTGGTTAAATTGTACAAAATTTCAGGCTCATTCAAAAGTGCTTGCCCGCCACCCACATCCATTATTTCTGGCTGTCTACAATGAGCATTTAACTCAACCACATCGATATTTTCCAATTTAGATATTTGGATAATAGGTTTAAAAGAAACAGCACGCAAGTTAACAGATACCCTCCCATTCCATGAGTCTTTTATGATACTTGCTTCATTTTTAATAGTTGATATTAGCCCATCTTCCTTTATATCAAATTCAAGTCTACCCCTTGCAATAACTTTACATCCAGCATCTATGGTTGGTTTATCTGCATTATACCCTCCAATAGTCACCATATCAAAGCCGTAAGAAGCAATTTCTCTGCAGAATTTACCGTCTGTTATCCCTGCCATTGGTGCTAAAACTTCAATAAACTCACTCCACTAGGTATATAAATCATCTAATAGAAAAAAAATCATTCTTTCATTACATGAACAAGATCGTATGTGAAACCTCCCCTTATCTCTTCAAGAGCTAAATCAGCTAAGTTAGCAGCTTTTTCAGCTGTAGGAGCCTTTCCAACCCCGGCTTTAAGTTCAATATTTATTTCATCCTTTATTTCTTCGATTATTTTCAAGAGCCCCTGTGGTTTCAGTCCATTACATGGTGACATAAAGTTATCACCGCCAATAAAAAACAGTAATGACCCCTTTTCAATCAATTTTTTCATAAGAAAATGTTGGACTCTATTCACAATAAAAGAAGTATCATACGCAGGAATAATATCAGTTAAAGTATCTGTAATGCCATTGATGTCAACATGAGCAATCTGTACAAAACTATCCTCTTTGTTCACCAGCCCATCGATAGCCAAAATTTCCTTTCTATCTTCTGATTGCGCCCCCCCGTATCTTTGAAGAGCATTAGTCGCATTTCTCTGAGCTTCATAAGGAGTTTCAGCAACTCCAATTCCCATACTCACAGTTATAGGGTATCTGTTATTAATGGAATTTTGGATTCTTAAATGATCATCAACATCTACATTATTAGTGATAGCAAGCATGTTATCAAAACGGGTGAAAAAAACAAGTCCCTGTTTCGTGGCAAATTGCCTTTGAAGGTCTGCATAAAGTTCTGCCTGCAGAATCTGAAGATCTGCTTCGGGGCGTGGTGTGGGAGTTACGGTCCATGGCCCATAATTATCTATCTGAATTAAAGTCATCTGTATCATAAAATTTCACCCAAAACATTTTTTTGCCAACATCACTTTATCCCTAATTGTCTTCATGTTTGTGTTTGTTATCATGACATCTGATATTAGTTTTTCTATTTTTTTCTGAGATCCCCTATCCTTAACATCAATAATGAACTTGTCCAAGAATTGATTATAGATCTCTGCAACCCCAATACATGATGCATCATACCCCAAAGCCTTCATAAACTCCCCAACAGGACCACTTACCGGTTTTCCTCCAATTATGGGGGATACAGCAACAACATATGCTTTTTTCAGCGCATTTAAAACCCCTCTGGCTGAAACAATGGGTCCTATGGATGTTACTGGATTGGATGGTCCTATCAAAACCATATCTGATGTTTCAATCGACTCGATAACACCCTCAGCTGGTTCCACGTTGCTGTATAAAACATCTTTAACATGTGGTTCAGCCTTTTTCTCAACTAAAAATTCATGGAATTCCATCTCACCCTCTTCAGTTATTATCCTGATAAAGGTTTGCTCATCACTCATAGGTATTATTCGAGATTCAATGCCGAGCTTAATCCTTTGAATATCAACAACCTTTGAAAGGGGATATTTCTCCATCAGCATGGTTTTTTGAATTTTTATTGCCCTATCTCTATCACCGATCTTCAGTATTTCGTTGAACCCCATTTTTTTTAAGGTTTCATGAGTGATAAAGGTGTCATCAGCTATTCCATACCATGTATCTTCATTTACCATTCCTGCGAGGGTGTACATCACTGTATCTATGTCTGCTGCCACGTAAACTCCAGAAATATATGTATTTTCAATAGTATTTACAACCACTGAAAGTTCTCTTGGTTCAATTATTCTGATTATTCCCTGAATTAATTTTGGAGTTCCTGTTCCTCCTGATAATATGGTTATCATTATTAAATCCTGTTTTTATCTATCCTTGTTTTCTATTTTTTACAATAAGAATCATGAAAAACAATATATCACTTAAGTCTAAGTTTATTCTGCTATAAATGTTTCATCTGAATACATCGTATTTTTTAGGTCTTATAAGGGACTTAGCCGTTGAGAAATCATTTTTCAATTTTTCAACATATTCTACTCCTCTTATTATAACAACCGGTACCTCTTCATCCGCTTGGCCCATAAGAACAGATGCTGCTGACGCTAATTCATCTGCAACTGCTATAATGGTTGTTTTAAGTTTTTTACCATAAAGATCAGTTTCGCCTTTCATATCCCACAGGGGATTCATGCCAAATATTCCTACAGCGACTCCAACTGCACCTTCTCTAAAAGGCCTTCCCTGAGTGTCTGATATGATAACTACAACATTCTTTTGAGCCGCTTTAAATATTTTATCTCTAATTTTATGGGCGCTTTTATCTGGATCCTGAGGTAT
Source organism: Methanobacteriota archaeon (assembly GCA_016874685.1). Classification (GTDB taxonomy): domain Archaea; phylum Methanobacteriota; class Methanobacteria; order Methanobacteriales; family Methanobacteriaceae; genus VGTM01. The sequence continues at coordinate 10,321 of VGTM01000032.1, read as the reverse complement.
GGGGGTTGCTTTACCTCCATCCACGTTGGACTCGTCTATCCCTGCATTTGCACATATAAATCCATGCTTTGTTTCAGAAATTATGAAATCATGCCCAACTTTTATTATATCGTTAGATTCCTCAATTACCGCTTCAACAAGACGTGGATCTTTTCCTGTCTTATTTGCAAGCTCTATCGCCCTTGAAGTTGGTTTTATACCATCAAGATCGATTATATTTCCTTCTGATTTTGATATTATCGTTTCAGCTATAACAAAGACATCTTCATCTTCAATATCGATATTTTCTGTATTTAATGCCTTCAATATCAATTCTGCAATATCGTCATTTTTCTTTATTAGAGGAATTTTTCTGATCCCGATTATTTCAATATCCATTTATTGCACCGCATACAATGAATACACTTTCAATGAATACACTTTAATAATTAGTTTGAATATTGGAAGCTAAATTCAATTATCATTAAATTGAATCTATAGTCCATTTTTTATCTCCAAATGCTGCTGTTGAGGTCACAGCATTGGTGAATTTTTTAAACTCCCCTTCATCCATTATAAATTTCGCAGCGCTTTTGGCATTATCCGCCCTGAATTCAACATACCTCGGCTTGGTATGTTCATATGTAGATATATAAGCTGCTTTACCCTTTTCAACTTTTTCTACAATTATATCCTTATGAGTTACTATCCCTATATATGAATCTCCCTCAAGAGTTGTAGCTCCTGCGATTCTTGGAGTATTAAAATCGTCCTTTTCATAATCCATTGTAAGCAGAGACAATGCGATTGCATCTCTTATGTTCATTCCCACAGCAATTTTATCTGCAATCACATCAGTATGAGAACCATTTGAAACAACAGCAATATCACCAACGATTTTAATACAATTATAGGCAATATATGGGCTCTTAAATACATCTTTTTCATGGCCTTCTTTAGGTACGATTGCTGATCTGTCATCAAAAGAGCTGACCATTCTATTGGGATATGACCTGCTCGATACTCTATATGCTACAAATTTTCCATTTTGCGTACTTCCCACAGCTAAAATCCTTCCAAGATACATATTTTCACCTTCTTTATTGTTTGATTATTGGTTAGGAGCTTTTACAGCCTTTTCAACAGGCAGATCAGGAGGTGTGGTAATTATTATCATTCCCATCTTTGGTCTAATAATTATTTCACCTTCGTCTATCACTCTGGTGTGAACAGCGATTGCACCATTTCTTATATAACTGGACATATCTACTCCATTTACTATGACCTTTGTAAGACCTGCAACTGGAATTAAATAATATTCTGAGGGTCCACTGCCACCAGTCATTTCTGGTTTACCTTGTTGTGTGGTTGATTGAGAAAGTGCTTGTATGCTGCTTGTAACCATAAGAAATATCAGAACTGTAAGAATAACATCTATCAGAGGAATTAAGTTTACTTGAGGATTCTTTTTCCTAAGTTTGTTTCTATACCTGCTTATATCCATAGCCATTTAAAAACCCCAATTAAACTATTATTATTTTGAATAAATGCAGTAGTCGCCTTATTTATTGCCTCAGCTTACTTTCCACAATCTCCGCCGTGGCATTGCATTTTTCCATTGTAATATTATTAATGCTTTTCTCTAGCATACTGGGCTTTATAGCAACCCATATATTTGCATCTTTATCAGTAATTTCCTTGACCTTTACAACCCCATCAGACTCTTTTAAAGCCTCAATTGCCTTTTTTGTATCTGTGTCCACTTTTATTTTCATTTCCGCAGATCTCCAATTTGTCATCTTCTTGACTATCTCTATCTTGTCCATTTCCTCATCTATCCTACGTGTAATATACGAATAAAGTGGAAACAAAACTATGGCCACCGTAAGACCAGCAATCGTAGTTATCAATGCTATGTTGATCCCTGCAGCCATTGCGGATGGATCTGCGTTTATCCCCAAGGCTTTAAAGGTGTACCACATACCAACTACTGTTCCAAAAAGCCCTAAAAGTGGAGAAATTTCAATTATAGTCTTTATAGTACCAAGCCCCTTGGTCATGTTTCCAACTTCCACAATAAAGACCCTTTCCATGGCGTCTTCCACCTCCACACGGTTCCTATAACCAATCTTCAAGGCTTCTGAAATGATTTTGGAAATAGGGCTTTGATATTTCCCTATGGAGCGTAATGCCTCCAGAGATCCGCCTCTTTCCATCGCATCGTTTACTTCTTTTATTATCTCAGGAAGAGAGACCTTTGATATTTTACGTAAATAACGAATCCTCTCAAAGACTGTGAGAAAACCATAAATACCGATTATGGTTATAATATAAGTAATGACACCTCCGTTTTTAAACATTTCTAAAATAGTGCCTAAAGTGCTGCTTAAAAAATCATATACCATTGGTATCCTCTTTAATTCTCTTTATAGTCGCCCAAGATCTTCTCACGAATTCTGGGAAATCATCATCTTGAAATTTCTTTAAAAATTTTATGGTTTTTGGATCGCTTGGATAACCTGAACCAACATCCCCATATTTTCTCTTTATCTTTTCGATTTCAAAATCCCTTTCAACCTTTGCAACAATTGATGCTGCTCCCACGATTGTATAACTATCATCAGCACCATGTTCAGCTATAACTTCAACCTTACCATCTAAAATCCCTTCAATTTCATTTTTTAACCTCTCTGGATTTACGTCCACAGAATCGATGATAGCAAGATCAGGAACTAAAGTATCAATAATCTTAACAATAGCAATTCTCTCTATTTCATTTAAAGTTAGGTTCTTTGATCTTAAAACATCTATTTCACGAGCTGATATTTTTACAAGATGATATTCTGCAATTTTTTTTATTTTTCGAGCCAATACATTCCTTTTTTTAGGTGCTATTTTTTTTGAGTCCCTTATTCCAAGTCTTTCCATGTTTTTTATTTTATCTTCTTCTACAACAACTCCACACACAACTAGAGGACCTATTACCGGTCCTCTACCAGCTTCATCAATCCCCAGTATCTTCATTTCATAGCCTTTAGCCGCACCTCTGGTTCAAGTGCCCTTGGTTCAGCAGCTACTATTGCTGTGCCTTTTGCAACTACAGTCATAGGATCATCTGATATCTCAACAGGAAGATCTACTTCCTCATATATCCTTTCTTTTATGCCTCTAAGCAGTGCTGTTCCCCCAACAACTATAGTTTTATTGTATACTCCGGATATAAGCTCCGGGGACATTCTTGCCAGTACTTCAGATAGAGACCCCATTATCTTAAGGATTATGGGTTCTGCAGCATCGGCAACCAAGTTTGAATCAATTTCTACCTGTTTTGGTTTATTTGTGTTCATGCATTTTCCGATTGCTGTGGTTTTTAATATTTCAATATCTGAATTTGAGTGAACCATTCCAACAGCTATTTTTGCTTTTTCAGCCTCATGAAGTCCTATTTCTACTTCATATTTTTCCTTTAATTTCTCAACTATGTTTTCATCGATATCGTCTCCACCACATCTTATGGTTTCAATGTCTGTGATTCCACCCAGGGCTATAACCACCACATCACTTGATCCTGCACCTACATCTATTACCATTGTACCAGATGCCTCTGCAATGGGTAAACCTGCACCTATTGCTGCAGCTAGGCCCTCACTTATTACCAGAACATAACCAGCACCTGCTTTTCTACCAATTTCTTCAACAGCATTCTTTTCAACCTCTGATGCATCTCCTGGGATGCCGATAACAATTCTATCTATATTTTCTATCGAATCTCCAGCTCCCTTTTCCAATGCATAAATAAGAAGAGCTTCTGCTTGGGCTATACTTTCAATAACTCCTTTTCGCAGAGGTCTTACAGCCACTATATCTTCAGGAGTTCTTCCAAGCATAGCTTTTGCTTCATCACCCACTGCAAGTACATAGGACGGGTCATCATTTTTTATAGCTACCACTGATGGTATTTTATATAGATCAAATTTATCTCCTGAAGGCTTGGCAACAACGGTATTTAGGGTCCCTAAATCAATTCCTAAAGTGTTTTTTAGTGCCTTCTTTCCTGTTCCTTCTTTTTCTTTCTTCTTTCCAAAGAATAACATTTCATTCCTCCTCTAAAATCTTTTCAAATTCTAATACAAATATTTTGTTTAACTTTGCAATTTCTTTGATTTTTGCAATGTGTTTTTCTTCTGTTGATATTAAAATTGTTAATAAAACGACATCAGTAATTTTGAATAACGGATCAATGATATTTCGAATGAAATTTGGTAACCACTTGGTTATGTAAACATCGGTTTCTATAAAACCTGTTGTTCGATCTTCTATTATAAAAGAAAGTTTAAGATTATTTTTCTCAGAATCTCCTGCAAATTTTTTTATTGCATTATCTGGACCTACTATTAAAAGTAGATCGGGTTCGTTTTTAACATAATAGGAAGCTATTTTAAGATAAGCGCCGCCATTTTCTTTACATATCAGACTTAAATCTCTTATTTTATCTTCATTACCATAAAACATGATAAAATCAAATTTTTTAGTTACAAATGATTCTTTCATAGTGATGTGTTCTCTAAATAGAATTTTGACTCTATCTTTGGATATTATGGCATCGTATGCGACGTTGTTAACCATATCTTCATTACCAGCGATTACACACCATAATTTGTCTGAATCCTGCATAGTGGAAACTTTTGCCGCTTTTCTCAGGACTTTTATCTTACTTTCTATCATTGAACCACGTCGTCTATTCAGGGTAAATTTGAATAATATAAAATTTAATGATATAATAAATGATATAAAATTTAATGATATATTTTTTTTAATTAACGTTGTTGCAACTATTACATATAAATTATATAAACTTTTATAAAAATGAGAATAGATCAAATAGATCATAAGGATGAGTACACCAATCAAATGTTACTTCACCATTTTATCAGATAATCCCATTAAATAAATAGATTAAACAATAATCCGGAAAAAAAAAATGATAAATAAAGAAAATTAGATCCTAATTTTTTCTCTGAATTTCGAAATATTATATGAAATATTTTCAAGTTGATTTACGAGAGATAATATAATAAATAATTAAAATGGTAATTATTTTCAAATAATTAAATATATTGGTTTCTTTGTTCAAATATAATTTAAAAATATTATTATTCTAAAAATATAACTTTAAAAAAGATGAAAAGTGTTAATATAAGGTAAATCAACAAAAATATTTTGATAATACGTGATCATAATGTTTGATAAAGGAACTTTAAAAAAAGCCGGAATATTACTAACATTAACAGTTTTACCTTTTCTATTTGGTTACTTTTTGTTGAGTTTTTTGATATTTTCACTAATCGCATTCTTAATGCAGTTTTTCAGAGATCCGAAAAGAAGGATACCTGAAGGCAGTAATATCGTAGTAGCGCCTGCAGACGGTAGAATCTTAAAAGGAAGAATTGACAAGATAAAAACAGTTGAATACAAAGATCGATTAATGGAACATGTATTAGAAGAGGGTAAGAAAGGGATTCTTATAAGTACATTTATGTCACCTTTTGATGTTCATGTTAACAGGGTGCCTATTTCAGGGGAGGTTATAAAAACCAAATACTATCCTGGTAAATTTAGAATAGCGTGGAAAAATGTGCAAAAAGAAAATGAGAAAAATTTAATAGTAATAAAATCAAAATATGGAAAAATAGGTGTTATTCAGATCGCTGGTTTTGTAGCCAGACGAATAGTACAATACATAAAAGTAGGTAATAAGGTTCAAATAGGCAGTAAATTAGGTATGATAAGGTTTGGATCCCGTGTAGATCTCATAATTCCGTACGAAAGGTGTGAATTGCTCGTTAAAGAGGGTGAAAAACCTAAAGCCGGAGAGACCATAGTGGCAAGGATGACTGATTGATAAATTCTTTATTGAGAGGCGCTAAAAATGAACATGAAAGATTATATTGCTTTGCCGGACATTTTATCAGTTTCAAATGCTATTTTCGGATTTTTATCCATTATCATGGTAACAACAGGCGATCTAGTACTTGCCGCTAAGTTTATGTTGATCTCTGTGATCTTTGATTCACTTGATGGTTGGGTAGCAAGGAGAACCAAAAGGGTTGATGAATTTGGATTTGGAAAAAACATTGACTCATTATCTGATGTGATATCCTTTGGTCTTGCACCCGCAATTTTTTTGTATTCGGCTTGCATATCATATGATATACGATACATTAATATACTAGTAAGTCTCTTAATAGTTATATGTGGGATATTGAGACTTGCGAGGTTCAATGTTATTGCAGATTTACACCCATATAAAAAAGAATTTGTAGGTTTACCCATACCATCGACAGCAGTGATACTTGCATCATTTTATTTATCAGGGATGTTCAGAATGGATATCTCACTTGTGATTATGACGGTGTTATCAATGTTTATGATTAGTACCATCAGATATCCAAAAATTAAGGGAACAAAAAAATTAGCAGCTGGCGGTATACTTGTCATTGCAACCTGCCTACCCCAGAGTATTCAATCTTCAATATCAAATGTCCCAGCGAAACTTTTATTCATTGTTATGTTACTATATTTATTAATTGTTCCATTAATGGGAGTATATACTAAAATTCACAGAAGTGGTCCGAATGTTAGATAAGATATTAGGTAAAAAAAATGAAAATAAAAAAGGCGCTACTCCAAAACTTCGTAAAGATGATAAGAAGACATCTGACATAGGAGGGCGTCTTAAAGATGCTGTTGGTAAAATAACAGGCAAAGGAAAGGAACCAGTCAAAAAAGATGAAAAGGCCCCACCTGACAAAAAAATGCCTAGACCAATGCCAAAACCCAAAATAAAACCCCGGGAAAAACCGGAAGAAAGAGTTAGATTAAGATCTCGTCCGAAACCTGGAAGAATTGGAAGAAGAGTCCCTGAAGATGACCAGCGAACGCTTATTGGAGCAGCTGTTTTTGGAATTATACTTATAATACTTGTGGGATCAGGTTATTATTTTTTAGTCTATCAGCCTTATCAAGAAACTCTGCAAAGTGCTAAGTCAATGAAGCTTAATGAAACAAACACGTACTTTAAAGGACCTTTGGCTATAGATCCAAGAAAACAGATTATCCTATCTGAAATAAATGCTGCAACTACACCCGATGCCATACTTGCCATAGATGTGCTAGGACCAGCAACAGGTGCTTGGAGAGAATACCAAACCCAACAGATAAATGCGAAAAAGGATAATTATGGAAGAATAATGGTAGTATATGCTGCGAATGGTCAGAAAAACGTTATTATGAGGGTAGGGGACGCTGAAAAAATAGTAAATCAAGCAGATGCAAGCGTATTATCCAATATGGAACTAAAAACCCCTGATACCGTGGCTGTTCCAATAATAATTTCCAGACTACAGGCAGCTGGTGGTTTAATAACAGTTGGAAACATGGTTGATGTGTATTTAAAAGGAAATCAATCCACAAATGACACATCTCCAAAGATAAGTGGGGCAACAGTATTGGCAATTTTGAGGGCAAAGGACAGTGGAGTCATAGACGCCAGAATGGTGGACACCCGGAAAATGACAGTAGATCAAATAATATCGATAATGGAAAAAGAAACATCATCATCAAAGGATGTAGAGCAACTTTTAAAGGCCGCTGCTTCAGGAGGATTTGATGAAGCAGAGATAATGGCAATTTTACAAAATTATGGATGGAGATTATCGGACTTTGAAAGAGCTTCAAACTTAGGGGAACTAGATGTTCAATATCTAGTCCTGTTAGAGGTTCCGAGAGAAAATGTTGTATTCGTAATTCAAAATATGGATAACCTTGTACTAACTGTACCAACACAACAAGCACCAGACTGGATGATAAAGGAACTCCAAACCATATACGGATGATTTTATGTGATAAAAAGCTTTTAGATGTAATAATCGGAATAGTTTAATGGGGGTAAGTAAAATATGGACGTGAATAAAATTTGTATTGGTTTAATAGTGCTATTTATGTTTATGGGCATTTCTGTTGGAGTAGAAACATGGGTACAAGAAACTGTAGGAGCCTTATACATAGAGGGTCTTACTTCAACTATCCATATACATATAAAGAATAACAAAGATCATGTTGTATATTTCAAGATAAGTAACAGATATTTCCTCAATCCTAAAGGTGGAGGGGGTGGTAACAACAGCTCGAGAGTGATAAATTGGAGAATCGATTGGACTGACCCTCCCGCAACCAAGATGGTGAAATCTATTTATCCAGAATTGGGAGGAGACTATGGATGGGCGATCAATCCAGGAGAAACAAAAACTATCTGTTTTAAACTCAGTGCCGTGGGGCCTGGAGGCGATATTCCTGCCTATATCGAGCGTGTGGATTCCCAAGAGAATCAATATTGGCCATTAATTTCTGAACCTGGTATTATGGCTGATTGGTTTGAACCTAGTGAGATTGAGATGTTAAATACAGATTTAGACTTGCAGTTCTGGCAGGGTAAATTCAGTTTCACGCTTATAAACATAGATAGTCAAAAGGTAGCAGGAATAATGAGGGCACCCATTGTACCTATGAATTCAAAACTTACATACAGTAATCCGAAAGTGACCTTTATAGATAAAGATCTTGTATTTGATGCTAACATTGCTGCTTGGAATGTGGTGATGGAATCTGGAGCTTCCCGTTATTTCACATATACCTATGAATGGCCCTACTATAAAGCAGGATCGTCGCATACTGGAACTGCACCATCATACACAGTTCCTACATCCGCTGCAAATGGAACACCTTCAGTACCCACCAAAGAAACAGGTGCTGCCTATGGCTTATTTATAGTTGGAGCGATTATAACCGCTGCTGGATTAGTTTATGCTAAACTGATTAGATAAAATAAATTGGCAGAGTCTACAAGATAAATACACTGTTAACATGAAACTTTCCACTTTTTTTATTCTAGCAGGGATGTTCATCATCTCTCTATATTTCTTAATAGACGTGAATTATTATGCAAATATTCAAAATGCCAGTGAGAATAAGACAAACACTCCTTATCTAGTAATACCTAAAATCGGTGTTAATGAAAAGATAAACAACCAATCTGTATCTTATGGCATATATCACGATCCCAAATCAGCGAAACCTGGTTTTGGAACAGTAGTTTTACATGGTCACAGAACACTTTATGGATCTCCATTCTTAAACCTTGAGAAGCTCCAAAAAGGCGATAATATAACCCTAGAGTGGCCAGGGATAGGAAATGTTGAATATAAGGTTGAAAGATCCTTTATTGTTCCATCATCTTACCGATTGTCAGTGGAACAAGGAAATGTGCTTTTCCTAGCTACCTGTTACCCCTTAGGATCAACCAAAGAAAGACTTATTATAGAAGCAAAACTGGAAAAAATATACCCCTTTGAAAATAAAAATACATCAAATAGTACAAAAAAATATTATGCAATCATAATGATATGTATCTTTCTGGGAGCAGGGTTATCTTTAACTTATTTTTATCCTGTGGAGGAAGATAAAATAATAATATTCATAGCCACATTAACTCTCACGCTATTTTTGCTGTGTGGGTTTTTATTCCCCATCCCTCCAGATTATCTTGCTTCGAAATTGTCGGACATAAGCAACTTTTTGGGTGTTTAGATGGATGTAGAAAATAAATATTTCAAAAACATATCCAGTAGGGAAAGAGCCATCTTTGAAGGGGCTATAACAATGGGGGCACTTTTTCATCAGTTTATTGGAACCCCTGTAAGTATAAAAAATGCAGATAGTTTGGAAAAAACCATAGAAGGTACCATGGAACTTCAACCTTGCATAAAAAATGTTGAAGTACATATTAATCGAGATATGCTGAACGATCTCATAAGCGAATATGATTACACGTCTTTAACCGGAGATATGCTGGATGTGAGGGTTCTAGCAGAATATAAAGGTAAAAAAGCTGTTATTAGATTGGAATATGTGAAAGATCTTAAATATCCTCTCATGTATGTGGAAAATGTTGATTAAATCTTCGCTCATCCCCCTGTGATAGTGCTGTCATTCAATGTTACTTGGAGTGCTTTTTCTAACCAGTTTACTCTTTTGTTGAAGGTGAATTGGAAGAATTTAACGTAGATGTTGAGTTTTTTTCTTTGAAACACCTCTAAAAATTCTTAAATATTGTCTTAGAAGTGAATGCCTGTTTTCACAGTTATTAACGTGGTTTTAGCCATCTGCGTACTCTTTTTCAGAATGGTTGATTACATGATGTTCTTTGACCTGTGTATGTTCTTCTAGTCCAATATAAATAGTGTAATCGTCAGTAAAAGCTTTTATGAGTCCTTCACAATGTGTT